>JAGCMZ010000254.1 GCA_017646225.1 Paludibacteraceae bacterium
AATTAGAAGCTGTTATCCTAACTCTAGACCGCGAAGAACGCAAAATGTCGTTGGGTATCAAACAATTGAAAGAAGATCCATGGTTGAACATCGACGCTAAATATCCTGTAGGTAGCAAACACACTGCAAAAGTTCGTAACTTCACTAACTTTGGTGTATTTGTTGAACTAGAAGAAGGTGTTGATGGTTTGATCCACATCTCTGACCTTTCTTGGACCAAAAAAATCAAACATCCATCTGAATTTACTCAATTGGGTGCTGAAATCGAAATCCAAGTATTGGAAATCGACAAAGAAAACCGTCGCTTGAGCTTGGGTCACAAACAATTGGAAGAAAACCCATGGGACGTTTACGAAACCATCTTTACCGTTGATTCTATCCACGAAGGTAAAATCGTTGAGTTGATGGACAAAGGTGCAGTAGTTGCATTGCAACACGGCATCGAAGGTTTCGCTACTCCTAAACACTTGGTAAAAGAAGACGGTAGCAACGCTGCTCAAGGCGAAACTCTTTCGTTCAAAGTTATTGAATTCAACAAAGAAGCTAAACGCATCATCTTGTCGCACAGCCGCGTATTCGAAGACGAACAAAAAGCTGCTGAAGTAGTTGCTGAACCTAAAAAAGCAACCAAAAAAGCTGCTAAAAAAGAAGAAATGCCTTCCATCGAAAAAACCACTCTAGGTGACCTTGAAGGTTTGGCTGCTCTTAAAGAAGAATTGGCAAAAAGCGAAGCTAACAAAAAAGCTAGCAAATAATACGCTGAACAATATTCAGTAATCCATACGAAAACAGCTTAACCTATTTGGTTAGGCTGTTTTTTTTTACTATCTTCGCTAGCAAATCAAACACTATGGACGAACTAACCTCATTGGCAACAGCCAATGCTTCTACCTACACAGACGACAACGTCATTACCCTCGAAGGTCTAGAGCACGTACGCCTCCGCCCGGGTATGTATATCGGCAAATTAGGCGATGGTTCATCGGCCGATGACGGTATATACGTACTCCTAAAAGAAGTTGTCGACAACTCTATCGACGAATTTAGAATGAAATGCGGTAATACCATCGAGATTACCATCAAAGAACGTACGGTATCGGTACGCGACTATGGCCGTGGCATTCCACAAGGCAAGTTGGTAGACTGCGTTTCTATTATGAACACAGGCGCCAAATACGACACCAAATCGTTTCAAAAATCGGTAGGATTAAACGGTGTAGGTAACAAAGCTGTCAATGCCCTTTCGTCTAATTTTACTGCCATTTCGTACCGCGATGGCATGGCTAAGCGTGCCGATTTTAAAGAAGGTAAATTGGTAAAAGAATACGATTTAGAACCCACTACCGAGAAAAACGGAACCTTTATTCAATTTACCCCCGATACCAGCCCCAACTTATTTGGCAACTACAATTACCGCAACGATTACATCGAAACTATGTTGCGCAATTACAGTTACCTTAACCAAGGGCTTGTTCTTAACTACAACGGCCAAAAAATCGTATCCAAAAACGGTTTGTTTGACCTGCTAAACGAAAAATGCACCGGCGAGATTTTGTACCCCATTGTACACCTCAAAGGCGAAGATATCGAGGTTGCCTTTACCCATAGCGACCAATACGGCGAAGAGTATTACTCGTTTGTAAACGGACAACACACCACCCAAGGGGGTACTCACCAAACCGCTTTGAAAGAACACATTGCTCGTACCATCAAAGACTTTTACGGCAAAAGTTTCGAATTGCAAGACATACGCGGCGGCATTGTAGCCACCATTTCTATCAACGTCATTGAACCTACTTTTGAGAGTCAAACCAAAATCAAGTTGGGGTCAACCAACATGGCTCCCGACCACGATAAAGACGGCAATGCTTATCCCCTATCGGGCATCAGCGTAAACAAATACGTAGGCGATTTCTTAAAGAAAGAGCTCGACAACTACTTGCACAAAAATCCCGAGATGACCGAGATCTTGTTGAAAAAGATACAAGATACCGAACGCGAACGCAAGGCAGTTGCCAACGTAACCAAGCAAGAACGCGAACGTGCCAAAAAAGTAAACATGCACAACCGCAAACTACGCGATTGCCGCATTCACTTTAACGACACCCGTGGCGATCGTCAATCCGAAAGTTGCATCTTTATTACCGAGGGCGATTCAGCAAGTGGTTCTATTACCAAAAGCCGCGATGTGAATACACAAGCCGTATTCAGCTTGCGTGGTAAGCCACTTAACTGTTTTGGTATGAACAAAGGCGAAACCTTCAAAAACGAAGAATTTAACCTCCTACAAGCCGCCCTTAACATTGAGAATGGTTTAGAAGATTTACGCTACAACAAAGTCATTGTAGCAACCGATGCCGACGACGATGGCATGCACATCCGCCTGCTACTAATGAACTTCTTCTTACAATTCTATCCAGAATTGGTAAAAGCCGGTCACGTATACATCTTGCAAACCCCGCTCTTTAGGGTACGCGATAAAAAAGAAACCTGTTATTGCTACACAGACGAGGAACGCATCAACGCCATCAACAAGTTAGGAGCAAGAGCCGAAATTACCCGATTCAAAGGGCTAGGTGAAATCTCGCCCGACGAGTTCAAGCATTTCATCGGCAAAGACATGCGCCTAGACCAAGTGCACCTTCACAAAGAAGATGCACTAGCTAGTTTATTGCGTTTCTACATGGGCGAAAATACGCAAGACAGACAAAGCTTCATTATCCAAAACTTGCGCATCGAACAAGACACAGAAGAAGATTTGCTCGAAAATGAAGCACAATAACAGCAGAAAAAACGGTTTTTCGGTATTTTATTTTGTTATCAGAAAAAAAAATAGTTCTTTTGTAGTTAGAAAATAATTAAACATCAATTATATGAAAAATTTAGGTATCATTATTGTTCTTTTGGGTGCTCTTGCACTTATCATCCCTTATTTTATAGGAATGCAATCAAACCTCACTTTAGCTATTGGTAGTGCAATTCTTTTGATTGGCGCCTTTTTGCATGTATTTCTTACCAAAAGAAACATCGATAAAAATTAAATTTACATTGTAATGGAATAAAAAAAAGGATAACCGATTGGTTATCCTTTTTTATTGTATTATCGCAAGGCTTATTCCAAGCCAAGCGATTTTTTAACTGCCAATACTTTCTCTTCGGCAGCAGCATTTACTGCCTCGTACTCATCGGCACTAGCCAAAGGCAATTTCACTTCAATATAGAACTTTATTTTAGG
>JAGCMZ010000255.1 GCA_017646225.1 Paludibacteraceae bacterium
AAAATATGAAAATGGAAAAGCTTTTTTGCACGATGTATTGGGCTTAACAGGTTGTGAAATTTCTGTTAGTTTCATGCCTGCCGGGATGAAACTTCCGTTTAATCACAAACACAAACAAAACGAAGAAGTATATATTTTCTTAAAAGGAAATGGGGTAATGACCCTAGACACAGAAGCGGTAACGGTTACAGAAGGATCATGCGTGCGTGTATTACCGACAGTTGTTCGCACGATGGAAGCAAAAACCGATATGCAGTACATTTGTGTCCAAGCCAAAGAAGGTTCTTTAGTTCAATTTGGAATGGGTGATGCGGAGCTGTGTTAACTTTCTAATCCATGATAGGCCCTCTGATGATTACATACATCAGAGGGCTTTTTAGTGTCCAAACTCTGTCCATTCTCCGTATAGCTTATTTGCTTAATCTTGCTTATTTACTGTGACCAAAAAGTGCACAGGTACCGCATATGTGCTACAATAACAGGAGGGAGAATACTATGTTTGAAAAGGAAAAGATTTGTAAGAATTGCGGCAGCATTGGGCATGAACAGAAAATGGCTTGTACTACTACGAGCCATTGGATAGCAATTGGATTATTAGGCCTTTGTTTGTTCGTTATTCTTCCATTTATTCTTGCGTTACCATTGTTTGCCTTTTTCTATGGTCTTGATAGATTGCTTCTCCCTAGGAAAATAGTATGTCCTTCTTTTAAAGCTGAAGGGGCTATGATACCTATGGATACACCCATTGGCAAAAAATTACTTCAAGAATTTAAAGACAAACAAGATAATTAAGAAAAAGCCCCGCAAACGCGGGGCTTTCTTATTTCCCTATCAAATCCCCTAAATCAATGCCAATTTGTTTACACGCCTTACCGGGCCCACTAACGCTCCGCTCAGTCACATTTAACACAGCAATTCCTATCGCACGATACCGATGCATGAGGTCATCATGCAGTCTGCGTGCCTTCTCCAAATCTCTAGTATGCAGTGAAAACTGCCACGTGCGACCAGACCTGTCTATAAACTGCGCATAATAAGATTTCTTATTTTTAAGTTTTATTATTGCCATTGTTTCCTCTCTTATTTAGTTTCTCTTTTCTCAGCCGCCTCTTCTTGTAAAACGGCTAGCCGTTGGTTATAGTATTTGACTATGGCCGGGCGGTACAAGCGGCCTTTTGTTTGCTGTAACTGCGCGCAAATCTCAATAAGTTCCTCTTTACTGGCCGCCTGGGCAATCTGCTCTTTTTCCGCTTGCGTAAGCTCGGGCTCTTCCTTAACCGGTGTAGCCGTTACCGTTGGCACGACAACCCCTTCCGTAATTTCATCTGCTGTGTAAGGCATTCCCCCTAACTCATCGGGGAAGCACAAGCGGAACCCCTGCGCTATGGCCACTTTGCGTAGCATGAACTTCGGCATCTTGGCCCACATAGCGTTCATTTGACCATCCCTTCTGCGCTGGACCACTTCCTCAAAATACACCTCATGTTTAAACGCTCTACTCCAGTCATTGCGGTAAATGGTCACCACGGCCTTTAGCTCCGGCATTTTCCCCTCTACGGCTACTTCCCAACCATCTAGTTTCCCCGTGCGCTCAGCTCGCTTGATATAGACCTCATATCCCGTAATGATGGATGTCGTTCGGTTTTCTCCTACCCCATAAGACACGCAGTAAATCTCCCGTTTAAAAGGGTTTAGGGAATACGCCTGAGCGATTTCGATAAAGTTCATACGCTCTTTTTCGCTGAGCTTTGGGGCCACCCCGGCAATGTTGAGGTACTCCCTAAGCTTTTGGGCCGTAAGCGCCTCTTGGGGCGCTCCTGCTTGGCTATGTGCAGGGACTAACGGTTTACCTTCCATTTATTTCCCTCACGTCCGTCTAACTCCACGACAGGTAACAGGGTAAACTCTTCCCCTTTGATGACCTCCGCATGGTCCGAGAGGTTAAAACCACTTACTTTCCAGCACCGGATGGTTTTGCGGTTGCAGTCGATCTCGTACCAGTAATCCAAGTCTGTGTGTACTTGATAGGATATCTCGTATTCTTCCGCCGTGTCTTTGACAAGGTCGTTGACCAGGATATTGCCGTTCCACGTGTTTAGTTTCTTTTGGCGACGGGTGAGGTCACACCCAACACCGGCTGGGTAGCCATCCCAATGGTGATACAACAGGACTTCCCGTTGAAGGTAAGTTATTTTGATTTGGCATCTTGTACTCATACTTTCTCTCCTTTGTGCTGGGGCGACCGGTGCGAGATTACCAACCGCCCCATGCTTAAGACGCTTAAATAACGCTGTTTTCGGTTATCCGTCAGCGTGGTTTTATGTCAGGCATCTTGCCTGCATACACATTCACGCTTCTTCTAGGGAGAGAAGTCAAGTTAATTATGATGATTTTTGGGTATTAGAAAAGTATATCCACGCGGGTTAAGTCATCGAGGTTAATGCGCGTGTCATCTGCCAACACAAGCATGCGTTTGTAGAGGTCCATCTTTTTAACAGGGCCCGTGTAGGTGCGGTACGCACCACCTGTTTTGTAGTCGTCCTCTTCAAAGTATTCCAACGTTACACGCGGCGAGTGCTTTGTGGTAGCAAGCACCTCAGCCAGTTGGGTCAAGTGCTCGTTAATGAGGTTCTTTTCACTATCGTCCAGTTCACGCTTGTGGGTGGTCTTGCGGGCCGTTTCTTGGATACCCTCTTCAAACCCGCTAAGTGCGGCAAACGGTGAGAACTGCGCCGCCCTGTTTAAAAGCGACATTTTGGGATGCCTTTTTGAAACCGGACGCGACAAGTGAATAATATCCTTGTATTCTGTATCACTCATGCTTTGTGGCCCCCTATTTGTTTGTTGCGCTCCATGGCTTTGGCACCCTTTTGCAGGTTCATGCCTTTGACAATAGCGTTTTTGCCAAACTGCTCTTTAATGTCTAAAATCGTCTCTTGCAGGTCATGCTCGCGTTGGAGTTCTTCCTGCTCCTGGGCTTTTTGTTTTTCAAGTGCTTCGTAATCGGTAAATAAATCAAGTTGCTCCAAAACAGGTTGCTCTTCAACTTGGCTGGCCGGGATGACTCTACCCGCAGTCACATAAATCTTACGCACAAGGAGGTGCTCATCCACCACTTCCTCATACAACTGGCTCATAGCGTCCATGATGATTTTGGTAGAGGAAGTAAATGCGTCCAGCGTAACGCTCCCATGCGCGGGCTTTGGCATTTTGCGTCCGTAGCGGTCCACAGCATAGCCCCCTGTGTAACCCCGTGCGATATTTGGGTTAGAAAGGTTTTCTACATCGTACTCCACCGTTAGCACCAGTTGGTCGGTTACAAGTCCTTTTTCTACTAAATCAAGCACCAGTGAATCGGTCATCTCGCGCGTAATTAAATGGCCCTCTTCATAGTTATAGGGTCTATCTAACACCTGACCGGAACCCAAGCTATGGCCCGAGGGTTTGTAGGCTTTGATTTCTTTCATGGTGCAAGGCTCAATGCCCCAGGCATGGTCTATTAAAAGCTCGGCATTTATGCCAAATGTTTTATAGAGAAGTTCTTCGTTATAATATTCATCATCCTTGCCCAGTGAACACCGCGCAAGATCGCCCATGGTATAGAACCCCAGTTTTTCCAGTCTTTCTGCAATGCCACCGCCTACACGCCAAAAGTCCGTAATGGGCGAGTGAGACCAAAGGGTTTCTTTATAGGTTTGTTCGTTTAGCTCGGCAATGCGCACGCCTTCCTTGTCAGCTGGGATGTGTTTAGCTACAATGTCCATGGCTACTTTAGCCAGGTACAGGTTTGTGCCTATCCCGGCAGTAGCAGTGATGCCCGTAGTTTGCAGGACCTCGCGGAAGAGTTTGATGGCAAAGTCGTGTGCGGAGAGTTTATAGAGCTTTAGATAGTCCGTAGCGTCAATAAACACCTCGTCTACTGAATAGTTATGGATGTCCTCCGGGGCTACGTATTTGAGGTAAATATCGTAAATTTGGTTGCTAATCTCCATGTACTTG
>JAGCMZ010000256.1 GCA_017646225.1 Paludibacteraceae bacterium
AGCCGGTGCATACGGAATTCAGGATATAGGTTCAATTTTTGTTAAGGGGATAAACGGTGACTATTTTAATGTAGTTGGTCTTCCAGTTTGTCGTCTTTGCAAAGTGCTAAAAGAAGATTTTGGAATAAAATGCTTTTAATAATGAAAAATATAGAGAGTGGATGGTGTAAATCATGATTAATGAAATAGGAATTGACCTTGGAACTGCCAATACTATAATTTACCTTAAAGGCAAGGGTATCGTTGTTAATGAACCAACTGTTGTTGCTGTAAGCAAAGCAACGGGAAAGATTCATTCAATCGGTGCCGCAGCAGGTGAAATGCTTGGTAGAACACCAGTTGATATAAGAGCTCTTACCCCAATTAAAGAGGGCGTAATTGCAAACTTTGATATAACAGTTGCAATGCTCAAACATTTTATAAAAAAGGCAGTAAATTCTTCATTTATGAAGCCACGTGCAGTTGTTTGTATTCCATCACATATAACTGATGTTGAAAAACGCGCGGTTCGTGATGCGGTTCTTTCTGCAGGGGTTAAGGAAGTTTATCTTATTGAAAAATGTATGGCTGCCGCAATAGGTGCAGGTATAGAAGTTAACCGTCCTATTGGTTCGATGGTTGTTGATATCGGTGCAGGCACAACAGAAATTGCCGTTGTTTCACTTGGCGGTGGGATATACGACATTCTCGCATGAATGAATCGGTGGATTGTATCTCGGTGCATCGGGATTATACAGTAATCGTAATATCTCAATTTCCTGAGCTCGCCATGGTTCCAGTCCTTTGCTATCCAGAGAATGTGGTGTTTATCGTACGCATTTGTGATTCTTGGCGCTTTGCGTTTAGTTTTACGTTTCTTTTGTTTCTTCTTAGCCACATAAATCACCCCCTTGAGATATGAGCTAGCGTGCGGGTTTTTAAGGTTCTATCACGGGCTAAAGCCGTGTGCCCTGGACCGTGGAGATTTATGGTGTGGGGGAAGACGGCCCAGGACACACCGCTCTAGCGGTCCTAACCCCTAGCTCTTATCCTTCGGGGTTAGGGTGCAAGAAATTAAAAAGGGTGGGTATTTATGTTTAGCGAAGTATTACATAAAGAGTGTGAAATTATCCGAGTGAGTTTTAAGGTACGATAAGAGCGAAGTTTAATTATTGCGGCGTGTCTGAATCGGGTTCGTCTCCTTTGTCATTGATAACTTTAGAAATACCGAAAATTGTACCTAGGAATAAACCCACTGCGTCTAATGTGAGTGAGATTTCTTGGGCTGGTAAACCAAGTGCCCAAATAGAGTCAATCGAGACTATAAACACGCCAATTGCCGGGAGTATAATTGCGATTATCCAACGGATTGATTCGTATAGTTTTTGCGGTAGCATTTTTAAGCCTTCTTTAAGTGACCGCCAGACCACCAACCGGTGATTCCGCCGTTCTTGTTATATTGATTGCAGCCATAACGACCATTGGCGATATTAATAATCTTCATTTTGCGATTTACAAAGTTTTTAGTCTTCCCGCCGGTGCCTTTAGAAGTGGCATAGCCTTGGCCATTCACAATCACGGTGTCGCCGACCTTGAATGCCGAGCCACCACCACCTGTGTGCACATAGGAAACTACACGCACGCCATTTAAGAACTCGCCCCATTGATAGGTTGAGTTAGGTTTGCCGACCCTCACGCCGTCTGAATAGTAAGTGCCATTTGCACAGACTTCCACATGGCCCCATACGCCTTGTGCTGTGAATACCGGGACCGCTACGTTGGTCGGGATAGTGCTTAATGGGTGCAACGCCCCTTTGTTTTTGTTCTCGTTCATAGCCTGCTTGGCATTTGCCCATTTACCGCCGATGCCATAGCCTAAACGCACATTGCGAAGACAGAAATTCTTTGTTTTGCCCATCTTTGCTAGCGAGAACGCTTTGACTTGTTTCCAATAACCCATGTTATCTCCTTTCTTTTAATTAGACCCATTTGCCTGGGATAAAGTACAAGCCTTTGCTATTTGCGGACATTGACCCTTTGCTAATTGAAACCACGTCGCCTGCAGTTACCGGCAAAGTGCCGGCTACGATTGCGGCATAGTTGTTATTCAAATCTTTAAGGCCAACGGCTTTGTCCACTACCTTGTTGTTGATTCTAATGCTGACAGTTTGCGAATTAGATGCCCAATAATTAGCCTCATAATAGACAAATCCAGTTTGCGATGCTGTGGCACTTGTGCCAGAGGACCAAAGATTTGTACTGCTTTTAC
>JAGCMZ010000257.1 GCA_017646225.1 Paludibacteraceae bacterium
AGTAGGTTACATAAGTTGTCTACCTCTTGTTGCGACATTTCTTTGTCGTAAATAACGATGGCGTTATCTAAATCGCCACCTTTAATAAGGTTGTGTTGCAGCAGCGGAGCAATTTCGCGTACAAAAACAAAGGTGCGAGCTGCAGCTATTTCGTTGTCAAAATCGGCTAGCGAATCCAATGTAGCCACTTGAGGTGGCAAAATGGGAGAGTTAAAATCAATGTGTACTTCGGCAGAAAAATCGGTAGCAGGAAGCAGGGTGATGGAAGAACCGTTGTGCTCAAACTCCATTTTTTCTTTTACCTCAAAGTAACGACGAGGGGCATCTTGTGCCACAATACCTGCTTCTTTAATGGCGGCTACAATCCATTGTGCACTGCCGTCCAAAATAGGCATTTCGGGAGCGTTGATTTCGATGGTGCAGTTATCGATGCCGTACGCCATAAGCGCTGCCATGGCATGTTCGATGGTGCTAACAATAGCTTGTCCTTTGGCAACTACAGTGCCACGTTCGGTAGCAGTTACGTTCGATGCTAACGCCTCAATAACGGGTTGTTCTGGCAAATCGGTGCGAATTAACTGGATGCCAGTATTGGCAGCAGCGGGGCAAAACGTTGCCGTAATTTGCAAACCGGTGTGCAACCCTTTCCCGTTAAGGGTGAATGCTTGTGCTAGCGTGTGTTGTACCATCTTAATCTTTTTGTTTTAGTTGTTCTTTTAAGGCTGCTACTTCTTTTTGAAGTTCGTAGAATTCTTTTCTAAAATCGGGTAAGTTGCGATAAACGGAAAATGCCTTTTTGTTTTGCATCGCAGGAAGGGCGGTTGGACCATGGTATACTTGGCCAGGGTTTTTTACGCTTTTGGTAATGCCGGTAAAGGCTCCAGCCATGGTGTTATTGGCAATTTGTATGTGACCCGCAATGCCTACAAAACCTGCAAACGTACAATCGTTGCCTACTTTGGCAGAACCGGCTACGGCCGAGCAACCCGCCATAACGGTATTATGACCAATTTCTGCGTTGTGCCCAATTTGTATTTGGTTGTCTAGTTTTACGCCGCTATGCACAATGGTAGGACCCATGCTACCTCTGTCAATGCAGGTATTGGCTCCAATTTCTACGTTATCTTCTACAATAACATTGCCGTTTTGAGGCATTTTAAAGTACGAACCATCGGGATTTTTGGCAAAACCAAAACCATCAGCACCTACAATTGCTCCAGCATGGAAAATACAGTTGTTGCCAATAACGCATTCGTGGTAAACCACAACGCCGTTGTATAGGATGTTGTTGCTGCCAATTTTAGCATTATCGTTGATAGCACAGTGCGAGTAGATTTGGGTATTGTCGCCAATAACGGCATTTTCGCCAATGTAAACAAAAGGACCGATGTAACAATTTTTACCAACGCTGGCAGAGGCTGCAATATGCGCGGTTGGATCAATGCCCGATTTGCCGGGTTTGTGTTGTTCTGCTAGTTGAAGTAGGGTTGCAAGGGCTAAATAGGCATTGGGAACGCGAATAAGGGTTGCTTTTACGGGTTTGGTTGGTTGGAAGTCATTGTTGACCAACACAATGCTAGCCTCGGTTTCGTAGAGGTAGTTTTCGTACTTAGGATTCGATAAAAAAGATAAAGTGCCGGGTTTGCCTTCTTCTATTTTTGCATAGTCGTGAACCAATGCATTAGCATCTCCTTCGATGGTTCCTTTTAGTACGGCGGCTAATTGTGTTGCAGAAAATTCCATTTTGTCTAAATTTAGGCAAAGTTACAATTTACTGCGAGAAAAAACAAATTTTAAACCCTAAAATGGCAGTAATAGTATTTATGAATAGGCTTGGAAAGTACATCCAAGTTGAACATGTCCGATGCTTCCGAAATTCGCTTGGTAGTTCCATCGCTAAACAGGATGTCAATGGCATTGTCGTCCTCGCGGTACAAGTTGTTGGTAACCTTTTTGTACGAGGTTAAGAAATCAACGTCGTTTAACGATAAATTTAAGGCTTTGCTTAGTTGTATTGCTTTGTCTTTTAAGTAGTTGTCGTCAAAAGGTGTATTGGATATTTCTACCTTAAAGATTTGGCGATTAACGATGCCATTACTTAAAAGCGAGAGTACTTTGTCGGGGTGATGGCACCACGATTTTAGGGCTACCCAAATGTCAGAATCGTCTAATTGGGTAAAATGATGCAAGGCTTCTGGGGTAAGTTGGGTTGCACCTTGCTTTAAAAAGTAACGAAGCGATTCACTTCCAAATAGGGTGGGGTCTTGTTGGGCTACA
>JAGCMZ010000258.1 GCA_017646225.1 Paludibacteraceae bacterium
AGCGTGTATTGTAGATAATTTCGTCATAACGCCACCACCTTAATAATAGGAACGTACAACGTGGTTTTGGGGAACATAGTCATTTAACTTTGTTCTGATGTGGCTTCTAATCTCACCCAAGAGTTGTGCTTCAACGCTTTGGTCGTATTCGTCAATCATAGACAATCGCATAGCAACGTACTCAATCACACAATCGCAGTAATCGCTTTGGAAGGGCAGATTATCTTGTTCGGTCAAATCAACGGATGCACCTACCGCCAGAATGGTACATTTTACTTCTTCCTGCGGAATAGGATAGATAGCAAACATATTCGGTCTTACAGGAACAAATACGTTAGGAGTACCCTCTTGCTCTACATCTTTTAAGTAGTGCATTGTTTCAGCGTGGAGCGGTTTGCCATCCACTCTTACATCAATGTATTTGATAACATCAAACGGAATAGTTACAACGTTTTCACCTTTTTGCAGGATAATGCCAAACAAATCTTCTGATACCATCATCGGCATTTCTTCCACAAATACGTTGCGGATGAAGCGTACTGCTTCGTTGATGACGGTTAAAAGATTTTCATCGCTCCAACGGTATCTATCCTCGTCGTTTATCCTCAATCTTATGTTGTTGATAATAGTTTTAATCGTCATATTATCACCTAAATAAAAAAGAGGAGTGCCGAAGCACCCCTCTATGAAATTTATCGACTACTATTAGTCGTCAGCAGAAGAAGTCATTACTTGTACTACTGCAAAGTCTTTATCGTTAAATACAGATTTTTTAACGCCCAAGATTGCACCAGTAGAGAAGCCCATTTGATTGTCATAGTCAAATGCTTTTTCTTTCCAAGATGCTTCTTTAGCTACACCTTTGATACCTGCTTGGCAACCGAGCAAGAGTGCGTGACCTACTTTAGCGTTGGATGCGCCAGTTGCGGTTCTGGGCAGGTTTTCGTATTCGTGCAATACTACACCGTCATAAACACCGAGCATACCAGAGAAAATCGGGTTGTCGATGCCACGTTCAGCGCAGTTGTATTGAGCTTGCAACCATTTTTCATCGTTTTTCAAGTCGCGCGCTTGATAGTTGTCAACGAGCATTACATAGTATTTTTTACCGTTAACGTTTACAGGGCGAACTTTCGGGGTTGCGGTTTTAGCTTTACGCATAGCTTTGGAAATCAAAGCGGTAGTCATTACATCACCGTCTGCGATAGCGTTTTCTGCGGAACGACCATCGGGGTAAACAACGTTGCCTGCGGACGGATTTGCAACCAAAGCGTCAACAATCATTTTTTCTTGTTTTTCAATCATCCACAATTTCAAACCATCTTTAGCGGATTGACGAAGGTTCAATGCGGTTTTTTGTTCTTCCATTTGACCTTCCAAGCGTACAGCGTGGCGGATTTGGTCAACGGTTACTTTGCAATCGTAGAATTGCAATTTTTCTTCGTTGCCTTCGAGGATGGAATCACCAGTTACGCCATCGCCAGTCAAGCGCATTACCAAAGGAATAGTGATTTGGTCGCCTGCTTCTTTTTTCAATTCGGTTTTAACTTGAATGATGTTGTCTTGACCTTCGCCAGTGAATTTAGAGAAGAAGTTTTCTTTTTCAGCTTCTTTCCAAAGTTGTTTAGACCAAGCTTTTTCTACCAAGCCTGCGGGAACAGTGGTAGTAGCAAAAATTTGAAGATTAAAGTTATACATTTGTAGTGTCCTTTC
>JAGCMZ010000259.1 GCA_017646225.1 Paludibacteraceae bacterium
CGAAGAAACTTTCAAAGGTGTTGTTGACTTGGTGAAAATGAACGCCATCGTTTGGAACAACGAAACCATGGGTGCTGACTATTCAGTAGAAGATATCCCAGCAGACTTGCAAGCTGAAGCAGAAGAATGGCGTGCAAAAATGTTGGATTCTATCGCTGAATTTGACGATGCATTGATGGAAAAATATTTCGAAGATCCAGAAACCATCACCGAAGATGAAATCAAAGCTGCTATCCGCAAAGGTACTTTGAGCATGTCGATGACTCCTATGATCTGTGGTTCTTCGTTCAAAAACAAAGGTGTACAAACCATGTTGGATGCAGTTTGTTCGTATCTTCCTTCTCCTTTGGATACCGAAGAAATCATTGGTCATGCTGCTGACGACGAAAATGTACAAATCGTTCGTCATCCTAACGAAGATGAACCTTTGTGTGCATTAGCATTTAAAATTGCTACTGACCCTTATGTTGGTCGTTTGTGCTTCTTCCGTGTTTACTCAGGTAAAATCGACGCAGGTTCATACGTATTGAATGCACGTTCTGGCAAAAAAGAACGTATCTCTCGTATCTTCCAAATGCACTCGAATAAACAAAATCCTGTAGAATGCATTTCTGCTGGTGATATCGGTGCTGGTGTAGGTTTCAAAGACATTCGTACTGGTGATACCTTGTGTAGCGAAGATATGCCAATGACTTTGGAATCAATCGATTTCCCAGATCCAGTGATTGGTATCGCTATCGAGCCTAAAACTCAAAAAGACATCGATAAATTGGGTAACGGCTTGGCTAAATTGGCAGAAGAAGACCCAACCTTTACCGTACGTACCGAAGAACAATCGGGTCAAACCATCATTAGCGGTATGGGTGAGTTGCACTTGGAAATCATTATCGACCGTCTAAAACGTGAATTTAAAGTAGAATGTAACCAAGGTCGTCCTCAAGTATCGTACAAAGAGGCTATCACCAATACTGTTGACTTGCGCGAAGTTTACAAAAAACAATCGGGTGGTCGTGGTAAATTTGCCGATATGGTATTGAAAGTAGGTCCTGCTGACGAAGGCTTTGAAGGCAACTTGCAATTCGTAGACGAAGTAAAAGGTGGTAACATTCCTAAAGAATTTATCCCTTCTATCCAAAAAGGTTTCTTGGCTGCTATGCGCAACGGTGTATTGGCTGGCTTCCCAGTAGATCGTCTAAAAGTTGTTGTAGTTGACGGTTCTTATCACCCTGTTGACTCTGACCAATTGTCGTACGAAATCTGTGCGCAAATCGCATTCAAAAACGCTTGTGCTAAAGCAAAACCCGTTCTTATGGAACCTATCATGAAAGTAGAAGTGGTAACTCCAGAAGAAAACATGGGTGACGTTATCGGCGACTTGAACAAACGTCGTGGTCAAGTAGAAGGTATGGAAACCAGCCGTTCTGGTGCACGTGTAGTGAAAGCTAAAGTACCTTTGGCAGAAATGTTCGGTTACGTAACCGCATTGCGTACCATTACTTCAGGTCGTGCAACTTCTTCTATGGAGTTCTCGCACTACGCAGAAGTTTCTACTGCAATCGCTAAACAAGTATTGACCGAAGCTAAAGGTCGCGTAGATTTATTGTAATAACAACGCTAGGGGTTAGCAAATGATTCTTAACCCCTAGCATAACTTTTAATAAAAAATGGCACAAAAAATTAGAATCAAATTGAAATATTACGATTATAACTAGGTTGACAAATCAGCCGAAAAAATCGTAAAAACCGTAAAAGCAACTGGTGCAGTAGTAAGTGGCCCAATTCCATTGCCTACTC
>JAGCMZ010000260.1 GCA_017646225.1 Paludibacteraceae bacterium
AAACCATCGAATACGATCCAAACCGTTCGGCTCGTATCGCTTTGTTGTTCTATGCTGATGGCGAAAAACGTTATATTCTTGCTCCTAATGGTTTGGAAGTAGGTCAAGTAATCCTTTCTGGTGCTGAAGCAGCTCCTGAAGTAGGTAACGCTTTGCCACTACAAAACATTCCATTGGGTACTGTTATCCACAACATTGAGTTGAGACCTGGTCAAGGTGCCGCTTTGGTACGTTCTGCTGGTACTTTTGCTCAATTAACCTCTCGCGAAGGCAAATATGCTATTATCAAATTACCTTCGGGCGAAACCCGTATGATTCTTTGCACTTGCAAAGCAACTGTAGGCGCCGTAGGTAACTCCGATCACGCTTTGGAACAATCTGGTAAAGCAGGTCGTTCTAGTTGGGTGGGACGTCGTCCTCACAACCGTGGTGTAGTTATGAACCCTGTCGATCACCCAATGGGTGGTGGCGAAGGCCGTCAATCGGGTGGTCACCCAAGATCACGCAAAGGCTTGTTGGCTAAAGGCTATAAGACTCGTGCTCCTAAAAAGGCTTCAAGTAAGTACATCATCGAGAGAAAGAAAAAGTAATTTGATTTTAATCTAAGAGAAGTATTATGAGTCGTTCATTAAAAAAAGGCCCATTCATTTGCGTAAAACTTGAAAAAAGAGTCATTGCAATGAATGAAGCAAATAAAAAATCAGTAGTCAAAACTTGGTCGAGAGCTTCGATGATTTCTCCCGATTTTGTTGGCCACACCATCGCTGTTCACAATGGTAACAAATTTATCCCTGTGTACGTTACAGAAAATATGGTAGGTCACAAACTAGGTGAATTCGCTCCTACTCGAAACTTCAGAGGCCATGGTGGTAACAGAAAATAAAAATAATTAGATATGGGTGTTAGAAAAAAACAAACAGCAGACAAACGTAAAGAAGCTAAGAAAGCGCTTTACTTTGCAAAGCTAAATGATGTGCCTACATCGCCCCGTAAAATGCGCTTGGTCGCTGATATGATTCGTGGCGTTGAAGTGTACAAAGCACTTGGTATGTTGAAGTTCTCGACAAAAGAAGCAGCTGCTCGTTTAGAGAAATTGCTTCGTTCAGCTATCGCTAACTGGGAACAAAAAACCGGTAAAAAAGCTGAAGACGAAAACTTGGTAGTAAGTGCCGTATTCGTAGATTGTGGTCGTACTTTGAAACGCTTGCGTCCCGCTCCTCAAGGCCGCGGTTATCGTATCCGTAAACGTTCAAATCACGTAACCATTTGTGTTGATAGTGCTAACAATAACAAAGACTGATCGTATGGGACAAAAAGTAAATCCAATTGCTAACCGTTTAGGCATCGTTAAAGGTTGGGATTCCAACTGGTTTGGTGGTAAAAACTATGGTGATACCATCTTGGAAGATTCTAAACTAAGAAAATACTTGCAAGCCCGTTTGGCTAAATGCAGCGTATCACGTATTGTTATTGAACGTACTGTTAAATTGATCACTATCACTGTTTGCACCTCTCGTCCCGGTATGATTATCGGTAAAGGTGGTCAAGAAGTTGATAAGTTGAAAGAAGAATTGAAAAAAATTACCGATAAGGACGTACAAATTAACATCTTTGAAATTAAGAAACCTGATTTGGACGCAGAAATCGTTGGTAACAACATCGCTCGTCAAATCGAAGGTAAATTTGCTTACCGTCGTGCTGTAAAAACTGCTATCGCAGCTACCATGCGCGCAGGTGCAGAAGGTATCAAGGTTCAAGTGTCTGGTCGTCTAAACGGTGCTGAAATGGCTCGTTCGGAAATGTACAAAGAAGGACGTACTCCTCTTCACACTTTCCGTGCAGACATCGACTATGCACAATGCGAAGCACTTACTAAAGTAGGTCTTATTGGTATCAAAGTTTGGATTTGCCGTGGCGAAGTTTATGGCAAAAAAGACCTTACTCCTCAATTTACCAACGCCAAAGAAGGCCACTCAATGGGTGGAAACAATGGCAAAGGTTTCAAAAAGAGAAAAAAATAATCTGTTAATTTCAAGAAATTATGTTACAACCTAAAAAGACTAAGTTCAGAAGACCCCAAAAGGGTACCATGAAAGGCAACGCTGGCCGTGGTAACCAATTGGCTTTTGGATCTTTCGGTATAAAGGCCTTGCAACCAAAATGGATTACCGGTCGCCAAATTGAAGCGGCTCGTATTGCTGTTACCAGATACATGCAACGTCAAGGTCAAGTATGGGTGAGAATTTTCCCCGATAAACCAATCACCAAAAAACCTGCAGACGTACGTATGGGTAAAGGTAAAGGTAACCCAGAAGGCTATGTAGCTCCTGTTACTCCCGGCCGTATGTTATTTGAAGTAGAAGGCGTTCCTTTCGCAGTTGCTAAAGAAGCATTGCGTTTGGCTGCTCAAAAACTTCCTATCACAACTAAATTTGTGGTAAGACGTGACTACGATTATGAATCTGAAAATGCGTAAATAGTATGAAAACAGCAGAAATTAAAAAGTTAGTAGACAAAGAGATTGTAGAAAGACTCGAAGGCGAAAAAGCTAACCTAGCTAAATTGAAGTTGAGCCATGCTATTTCTCCGCTTGACAATCCTAGTCAAATTCGTGAAACACGCAAAACTATTGCTCGTTTAGAAACCGAGTTGCGTCAAAGAGAAATTAATAAATAATAATACACCGGATATGAGAAACCTAAGAAAAGAAAGACAAGGAATCGTATCAAGCAACAAAATGGACAAAACCATTACCGTTGCTGTCAAGTGGAAAGAAAAACACCCTATTTACGGTAAATTCGTAAACAAGACAAAAAAATACCACGCACACGACGAAAAGAACGAATGTGGTATTGGTGATACGGTAAGAATTATGGAAACTCGTCCATTGAGTAAACTCAAAAGATGGAGATTGATTGAAATAATCGAAAAAGCAAAATAAACCATGATACAACAAGAATCAAGACTTACCGTAGCCGACAACAGTGGCGCAAAAGAAGTGCTTTGTATCCGTGTATTGGGCGGTACAGGCAAACGCTATGCCACAGTAGGGGACATTATTGTTGTGGCTGTTAAATCGGTAATCCCCTCTAGTGATACTAAAAAAGGTGCCGTTTCGAAGGCAGTGGTAGTTCGTACCAAAAAAGAAATCAGACGTGCTGATGGCTCGTACATCCGTTTCGATGACAACGCTTGCGTTTTGTTGAACGGCGCTGGCGAAATGAGAGGCAGCCGTATCTTCGGCCCTGTAGCCAGAGAATTGCGTGCAACTAACATGAAAATTGTTTCGTTAGCACCAGAAGTACTTTAATCGATAAACAATTTAGAGATGACTAAGTTACATATCAAAAAAGGTGATACCGTCTATGTAAATGCAGGCGATGACAAAGGTAAAATCGCTCGCGTTTTGGAGGTGCAAGT
>JAGCMZ010000261.1 GCA_017646225.1 Paludibacteraceae bacterium
ATAGCACGTGCGCCATAGAAATAGTGCATTTCACGGTCGCGTGTGTTAAGGGTTTTAAGCATGTGCATGATTTGTGCACGCAAAGGAGCCATACCGGCACCACCACCTACCCAAATCATTTCGCGTTTGCTGTCAAATTCTGGATGGAAGTCGCCGTAAGGACCACTCATAATTACTTTATCGCCAGGTTTTAGCGAGAAAATATAGGTAGACGCAATACCGCAAGGAACATCCATAAAGCCAGGACCTTGGTCTTTTGGTTTGAATGGAGGAGTTGCGATACGTAAAGTAAGGGTGATGATATCACCTTAGTCTGGATAGTTAGCCATTGAGTACGCACGAATGGTAGGCTCGGTATTATTTTGTTTTAGGTTGAACAAACCGAAGTTTTCCCAAGCAGGAACGTACAAATCGCCAATTAACGAACGATCGAAATCTGCGTAGTTAAGGTCGTATTCAGGGATAACGATTTGTGCATACGAACCAGGGATAAAGTCCATGTGTTCGCCTGCAGGCAATTTAACCTTGAATTCTTTGATAAAGGTAGCCACGTTGCGGTTCGAAATAACTTCGCATTCCCATTCTTTTACACCTAGTACTGATTCGGGTACTTTAACGCTCATATCGCCTTTCACTTTCACTTGGCAACCCAAGCGCCAGTTGTCTTTGATTTGTTTACGGCTAAAGTGAACGGTTTCGGTAGGAAGAATTTCGCCACCACCTTCGGGAACTTGGCAACGGCATTGACCGCAAGAACCTTTACCACCACATGCAGAAGGCAAGAAAACACCTTCTACTGCCATGGTACCCAAAAGAGTACCACCAGAAGCTACTTCCATGGTTTTTTCGCCGTTAAGGGTTACCTTAACTGCACCTGAAGGAGACAAATAACGTTTGGCCACCAACAGTACGATTACCATTACAAGGATACTAACAAGGAATACAGCAATACTGATTCCTATCATTGTCATATTGATTGCTAATAACATAGTTACTGTCCTTTCTTAAATTTTTAAACCAGAGAAACACATAAATGCTAAAGCCATTAAACCTACGGTAATAAAGGTAATACCCAAACCACGCAAAGGTTTTGGAACGTCGCTATACGCCATTTTTTCGCGAATAGCAGCCAAGCATACAATGGCAATTAACCAACCAATACCCGAGCCAAGGGCGTAAACAGAAGCTTCACCTACGTTCACAAACTCGCGTTGTTGCATAAACAAGCAAGCACCCATGATGGCGCAGTTTACAGCAATAAGAGGCAAGAAAATACCCAACGAAGCATATAGCGATGGAGAGAAGCGTTC
Organism: Paludibacteraceae bacterium; assembly: GCA_017646225.1. Taxonomy (GTDB): domain Bacteria; phylum Bacteroidota; class Bacteroidia; order Bacteroidales; family Paludibacteraceae; genus Enterocola. The sequence goes on from JAGCMZ010000261.1 coordinate 1,311, forward strand.
AACAATCATTTCTACTAACTGAACAATGGCTGCAATGATAGCGATGAACAAGATAAAGCTCAAGAAACTCAAATCTACTCCCTCTACCAACACATTGGCTTTAAGTACATAGTTTTCTAACAAGTAGTTTACGGGAACGGTAATAAGCAATACGAAAATAACCGCAATACCTAAACCAAATGCCGTTTTCACATTCTTCGATACAGCCAAATAAGAGCACATACCCAAGAAATAGGCAAAAATCATGTTGTCGACAAAAATCGACTTAACAAATAAACTTAATAAATTTTCCATGATGATTCTGTATTATGGGTCATTAATCGTTTAACTCAGGGTTTTTAGCACGTTGGTACCAAATAATGCAACCCAACAAAACAAGGGCCATAGGAGGCATCAACATCAAACCGTTGTTCATATAACCAAAGTCATATACGCAGTCAGGAATTACTTTAAAACCTAACAAGGTTCCAGCGCTGAACAATTCGCGCACAAAAGCAACTACTACCAAGATAGAAGCGTAACCAAAACCGTTGCCCAAACCGTCAAGGAATGAAGACCAAGGTCCGTTAGCCATAGCAAATGCTTCCAAACGACCCATTAGGATACAGTTGGTAATAATAAGACCCACGTATACCGATAGTTGTACACTCACATCGTATGCAAACGCTTTTAAGCATTCACTAACGATGGTTACAAGCGCTGCCACCACTACCAATTGTACGATAATACGAATACGGTTAGGAATGGTATTGCGCAACAACGAAATCACTAAGTTAGCCATTGCTACAATAATGGTTACCGAAATACCCATTACCAAAGCGGGCTCTAATTTAACGGTTACCGCCAATGCCGAGCAAATACCCAACACTTGCATGGTAACTGGGTTGTTTTTCCATAGCGGAGACAAGAATGCTTCGCGATTTTCTTTTGAAAATAAGCTCATAATCTATCCCTCCTTATTGTTTTAAAAAGTTAACATATTGACCTAAACTGCTTTGCAACATAGCATCTACACCTTGTGAGGTAATTGTACCACCCGAAATACCGTTAACATAATCGCGGGTTTCGTCAATTTTACCGGGTTTTACAATGGCGATAGAAGTAAATTCACCATCGCGTGTAATGTGTTTAGGAGTAGCAGTAAATTGATTTACAAATGCTGCCGAGGTAATTTCGGCACCCAAACCTGGAGTTTCGCCTGCATGCGAGAAATAAACACCATATACGGTAGATTTATCGTCGTTCAAGGCAACATAACCCCAAATTGGTCCCCATAGACCTGCACCGTAAACGGGCAATACGTATTTGGTTGCACCTTCAATTTGACAAACAAACAAAGGCAAGTTACGTTCTTCCAATGATTTCGCATTTTCTACTTTAGAATCGACATCAAAAGCACCTGTTTCTGCTTTTACAGAACCGTCTGCTGCAAGAATTTCTTCTTTCAACACAATTTTGCTGTACAAGTCGGCAACATCAGCACCTTTGGTTTCTACGTTCAAAGACGAAAGAATTTGTTTTTTCTTGTCCAATGCTACGTTTTCGTTTTGTTTATCTTTTAGCGAAGAAGAAACAAAAGCAAGCAAGAAAGCCACGATAATAACCATGACCGATGCATATACAATGGTATAAGTATTACTGTTAGTATTCATGGTATTATTATTTAAGAGTTAATAGCTTTAGTTGCACGTTTAGCACGTTTAGAAATATTGCGTTGTACTACCAAGTAGTCGAACAAAGGTGCAAATACGTTACCAAACAAGATAGCAAGCATCATACCTTCTGGATAACCAGGGTTAAGTACACGAATGATGATGGCCAAAGCACCAATCAAACAGCCGTACATCCATTTACCAGCTTCGGTACGAGCCGAGGTAACAGGGTCGGTTGCCATAAATACAGCACCAAATGCAAAACCACCCAAAATTAAGTGATAGTACCAAGGAAGTGCTGCAGCAGCTGTATCAGGACCAACTGCATTGAAGATCCATGCCATTAAAGCACCACTACCAAAGATAGACAACATAATTTTCCAGCTTGCAATGCGAGTAGCCAACAAAATGATAGCGCCCAATGCGATAGCAATGATGCTGGTTTCACCAATAGAACCTGGAATCAAACCAATAATGGCATCCATTACGGTAGAAGGTTCGCCTACAGCATTTACCAAAGTAGTTTGTGTAGTAGGAGACACGGCAACTTGACCCAATGGAGTTGCACCAGTAAAGGTATCAACCACAGTTCCTTCGCCCAAACCTAAAATACCGTCTTTAGCAATCCAAACGCTATCGCCCGACATTTTAGAAGGATACGAGAAGAACAAGAACATACGGGTTACGATGGCCACGTTAAAGATGTTCATACCGGTACCACCAAAAATTTCTTTTGCAAAGATTACAGCAAAAGCAGTTGCAAGGGCTAGCATCCACAATGGGCAGTCGATAGGAATAATCATAGGGATGATGATACCCGACACCAAGAAACCTTCGTGAATTTCTTCGCCTTTAAATTGCGCTACGGTAAATTCGATACCCAAACCTACCAAGTACGACACAATAATTTTGGGCAATACTGCCAACAAACCATACGCAAAGACACTCCAGAAACAAGTTTCTGCTAATTGACCAATGGCTAAATAGTGTTGATAACCAACATTGTACATACCAAATAGCAAGGCAGGGATCAAAGCAATCACCACCATAATCATGATGCGTTTAGAGTCGTTCGCATCGTGAATATGAGCACCCGATTTAGAGGTTGTATTTGGCACAAACAAGAAAGTTTCAAATCCGTCGAATACCGAGCGGAACATCGATAATTTACCGCCTTCAGAGAAGGTAGGTTTAATCTTATCGAGCAAATTTCTTAAAGCATTCATTATTTGTTGTTTATAGTTTTCTGATTAACACATTTCTTTTCTCAATAGATCTAAGCCTTTGCGTACAATTTTTTGCAATTCCATTTTAGAAGAGCAAACAAATTCAGCAGCAGCAAAGTCTTCGGGTGCTACTTCGTAAATACCCAAAGCTTCCATTTTATCGATATCGCCAGCAATAATTGCTTTGATAAGGAATTCAGGGTAAATATCCATAGGGAATACTTTGTCGTACTCGCCCGACATAATCATGTGACGTTCGCCACCCAATACACGTGTATCGAAGTGGAAGGTCATGCGTTTGCGCAAGCAAGAACACATACCCGACAAGAACGAACCACTTACACTGAACATTTTGAAACGAGGCATGATCCAACCCAACATTTCGTGTACGTCATCGCCTTCGGGAAGAACGGTAACTTGCGAAACCAATGGATTTAACCATGATTGCTCAGAAGTTTGAGTACCAGACAATGGGTTACCAGCAATGATGCGCGATGCAACACCTTTACTAATGTTAGCATGAGCTAAAGCTGCAACAGGAGAACCCATGATTACTTTGTAGTAAGAAGGTTTCACTACATTTTCGCCTACCAACGCAACGGTTTTTGAAAAATCTAGTTTACCTTTTAATATATAGCGGCCCATAATTACCACTTCTTGTGGAGTTACGGTCCAAACAATTTCGCCACGGTTAATAGGAGCAACCTTGTTAATTTGAACACCTACGTTACTTGCAGGATAATCGCCTTCAAAACAAGTTACCTCAGCACCTTGCAAACCATTTGCCCATGTAGCATTTTTATCAACACCTACGTAAACAGGAGCGATTTTTGCCAACACGTTGATAGCTGCTTGGAAATTGGCTGTTTCTTGCGATAGAATAAAATTCATATCGGGAGCCAATGGAGCATTATCGAAAGCCGAAATAAAAATAGCGCGGGGGCTATCGGTAGGGTTAGCTACTACATCGTAAGGACGTTGTTTGAAGAAAGCAAACATACCTGCATCTGACAAACCTGCTTTGATTTCTTCTACAGATCCTGCCCAGTTTACAGCGGGCAATGATGCTTGGGTAGCTTGATTGTCGTTTTCTACAACAATGTCTAAAATTTTACGACGTTCGCCTCGGTTAATGGCCGATACAACACCACTAACAGGAGAAACTACTTTAAAGCTTGGATTCTTCTTGTCTACAAACAAAACAGAACCAATTTCGACTTTATCGCCTACTTTGGCAATGGGTTTGGGGGTCATGCCATAAAAATCATCGGGGTTAAATCCAATGAATTTGGCTTGCGACGCCTGTCCGTATTCTTTGGCAGCTACGCCGGCCATACGGATGTCGATACCCTTCTTTGTTTTGATTACTTTAGCCATATAATAATGAAAATAGTATACTTCTATTGTAAAATAGGGTACAAAGATACAAAAATAAATGAGAATTGAGAAAGGAGAAAGGAGATTTTTATTAACTTATTGACTAATCGGGGAATCGACTAATCGGTGAATCGACTAAACGACTAAACGCCTAAACAAAAAAAGTATTATCTTTGCAGCATGAATTGGCAAAAAACAATACTTGTTTTGGTTAGTTTGGCATGGGCTCTTTTGGGGCATGCGCAATACACCACACGTTCTTGGGGCAACAACATCAAGAGCGTGCAGATTGCCAATTATGCAAAAACACCCCTCTACCCCATTGTCACCTTGGGCGAAGAAGAATGGGTAACCTTATCGTTCGATGATTTAAACAGCGAGGCAGCTACCTACTCGTATCGTATTACCCACTGCACGGCCAATTGGCAAAAATCGGCCGTTCAAGAAAGCGAATACATGGACGGATTTACCACGAATTACATTGACGAGGTAAGCACATCGAGCAATACGTATTTTACGTACGACCACTACGAATTACAAATTCCCAACGACAATTGGCGTTTTAAAATTAGCGGAAACTACGTAATTGAGGTATTTAAGGACAACGACCAAAACAACCCCGTTGTTACGGCTTGTTTTTCTGTTGTAGAACCTAAAGTGGGTATCCATGGCGAAGCTTCGGCGCGCACCAATATTAGTTATCAAGGTAAATATCAGCAAGTTAATTTTAATGTAGACTACAGCGGATATACCATTAAAGACCCACACAATGAGATTATTGTTGTGGTGGAGCAAAACAGACGCCAAGACAACAAAGTGATGCTAAACACCCCCGATTATTGGGAGAAAAATACGCTTCGTTACCAAAACAACAACCAACTAATTTTTGAAGCAGGCAACGAATACCGTACGTTCGACATTTCGTCGGAACGTGTTTTAAGCGACCGAGTAGAAAGTATTCAATATTTTGACCCTTACTTTCATGCTACGCTTTACCCCGACGAGTTTAGAAACAAAAAACAGTACGATTACATAGAAGATGTAAGTGGTAGATACATTGTGAACGTACAATTCTCGGATCAGCCCGAGGTGGACGGCGACTACTATTTTACCCATTTTACCCTTCCCGTTGACCAACCCTTTTGGGACAGCGACGTGTATCTGATAGGAGAACTAACTGGCAACCGACTCACCCCCGATGCCCGTATGCAATACAACCCCGAAAAGCAATGCTACGAAAAAGTATTGCTATTGAAACAAGGCGGTTACAACTATCTTTATGTAACCGTACCCAAAGGCAAAAACCAAGCCACATTGGCCGCCATCGAGGGCAATCTTTGGCAAACCGAAAACGAGTATGCCATTTACGTTTATCACCGACCATTTGGCAGCAAATACGACCGATTAATTGGTTTTACGACGCTTTGGGCTAACTCACCTTCTGCTTACTAAATTAACTATGAAAATATTTTACACCATTCTGCTGTTGGTTATTTCCAACACCTTTATGACCTTGGCATGGTACGGTCACTTAAAACTAAAAGAGTTTAAATGGTTTGAAAGTTGGCCACTCATTGCTGTAATTGGACTTAGTTGGGCCATTGCACTGTTTGAATACTGTTTTCAAGTACCAGCCAACCGCATTGGTTTTGAAGGGAACGGCGGTCCTTTTACGCTTTTGGAGTTAAAAGTTATCCAAGAAGCCATTACCCTAGTGGTATTTATGATTTTTTCGGTATTGGCTTTTAACGAAAGCATTCGCTGGAACCACATTATTGGATTTATCTTGATGGTCTTATCGGTTTACTTTGTGTTTAAGAAGTAATTTTAAACGATAGTACGATAAAAAGTTGTTTTTATGAACGATATGTTGTACTTTTGTTAGCACTAAAACCTTAAAATTATGGCAAACGAACGTATTTTAGTTGTAGACGACGAAGAAGATTTGTGCGAAATCTTGCAATTTAACCTGGAACAAGCAGGTTATATGGTAGATGTAGCTTACTCTGCCGAAGAAGTATTGAAACAAGACAACTTGGATTCGTACCAACTATTTATGCTCGATGTTATGATGGGCGAAATATCGGGTTTCAAACTAGGAACCATGTTGCGCAAAAACGACGCTACTGCCAACATTCCCATTATTTACCTAACTGCTAAATACACCGAAGCCGACAAATTGCGTGGTTTTTCTATTGGTGCCGACGACTATATTTCAAAACCCTACTCCATTAACGAAGTATTGGCTCGCGTAAAAGCGGTTTTGAAACGCACCTCGCAAAACGCCGCTAGTGCAGCACCTGTAAAAACCAACGAGATTGTTCCTCAAAAAGAAGAAGAGGTTTTGATTTTCAACGACTTTAAAATCAATGGGTGCTGTTGTCAT
>JAGCMZ010000262.1 GCA_017646225.1 Paludibacteraceae bacterium
CGAATAATGCCCAATAATGAGTTGCTTTACTTGGGCCAGTTGAGCAATGGTGGCTGCTTGTTTGGCGGTAGAGTGAAGGGTTTCTTTGGTGCGAAAAGCTTCCGATTCGCCAAAGGTAGATTCGTGGAATAGTACGTCAACTCCTTCGATGATGGGTACGATACGCTCTGTATAGGCGGTATCAGAGCAGTAAGCGTAACTTTTGGGAGGGGTAGGTGGAGTTATAAATCGGCTGTTGGGAACCACTCTTCCGTCTTCGGTAGTAAAATCGGCTCCTTCTTTTAGGTGTTTGATGTCTTCGATGCCTACTTTGTAAAAGTCTAGCAACTCACGATTAAGGTGTGGTTGACCTTCTTTTTCTTTGAACAAGAAACCGCATGTAGGCATGCTGTGTACCAAAGGAATGGTGCTCACGCTAAGGCTGCGATCTTCGTAAATAACGGTATTTTTAAGTGGGTTGAAACCCTCAAAGTGAACTTGAAAGGGCAGGTCTTTGCAGAAATAGTTCAGTTGGGCCTGCAAAACAGGGTGTAAGTCGGGATGGGCGTGTACGAAAATGTCGCCAGTATGGTGCAACATACCCAAGGTAGAAATGACAGAAATGAGTCCAAAGCAATGATCGCCGTGCAAATGCGATATAAACCAATGGTTCATACGATTGGTTTTTACGTTGTATTTGCGAAGCTGAAATTGGGTTCCGTCTGCACAATCGATTAAAAAACTTTTTTCGTGGGTGTGCAATACCTGTGCGCTAGAGAATCGACCAAACGAAGGGATGGCCGAACCGGTTCCTAATATGGTTAAATTAAAGTTCATGTTTGGACAAGAATAAGCATTGGTCTTTGTATGTAATTTCTTGTTTGTCAAGCAGTAATCGAATAGTTTCTATAATTTCTGCTTGCTTGGAGCTCATTTGTTCTATGAGTTCGTTGATGCTGCATGGCTGTTGTGCAAGGATGGCCTTTATTTCGGCTGCAAGATTGGCCGGTTTGTTTTTGTTTTTTAGGCAATGGTCGCACTGGCAACATGGTTGTGACTGGTCTTCGCCAAAATAAGATAGCAAGTATTGGCTTCTGCAATGGTCTGTATCGGTAGCGTATCCAATCATGGACGATATGCGTTCTTCGAATCGACGTTTGCGGTTGTCGTACACCTCGGCAGTGATGTAAAGTTGTTTGGTTTCGACGCGTTGTCGGGTATAGATGATGCAAGGTGTTTTTTGGTGCGGAACGTACTTAATGATGTGTTCGTGGCTAAGTTCAATGAGTCCTTGCAGCACTTCTTGATGTGTAATGTCTGCGTGGTTAGCAAGGGTGTCTTCGTCGATGGGTACCAATTCGGCAAAAACACCTGTGTACGATCGTAGGATAGCATTCATTACCTTTTCGGCCAGTGGGTGCAAACGCAAATCGTACAGCTGATGACGTGGGCAGATAAACTGAACACGTGTTTTGAATTCCAACTCGTCGTGGTACTCAATGTATCCTGCTAACTCCAGTATTTTTAGTGCGTTGTGTGTTTGTTGTAGGGGTAGCTTAAAGTTTTTGCAAAAAATGCCCAAGTTGAAATTAAAAATACTGCCCATGCAACTACCTATGCCAACTTGTAAAAAGTAGGCTAGTTTTTCGTAGACATTGGCAATAAAATCTTTTTCGGGAAAACTTTCTTTGATGCGTTTTTTGGCTTGCGTAATGTCGCTGTTATTGTAAATTAAAACGCAGTAGGCCTTCTTTTCGTCACGCCCTGCGCGTCCTGCTTCCTGAAAATACGCTTCGATGCTGTCGGGCATATCCATGTGTACAACAGTTCGTACATCGGCCTTGTCAATACCCATACCAAAGGCGTTGGTGGCTACCATGACGCGGCAGGTGCCTTCTTTCCATTGGTTTTGCTTGTTGTCTTTTTCGGTAAGTGGAAGCCCTGCGTGAAAGTAATGTGCTTGAATGTTGTTAGCCTGTAAGAATTCGGCTATTTCTTTGGTTTTCTTTCGGTTGCGCACGTATACTACCGAACTGCCTAGTACGTTGTTGAGGATGCGTAAAAGTTGTTGCAGTTTGTCTTCGGTTTCGCGTACGCTGTAACTCAAATTAGGACGATAAAAACTTTTGCGCAAAACATTGGGATGTTCAAATTGTAGCTGCAATTGAATATCGGCGGCTACTTTGGGTGTGGCGGTAGCGGTTACAGCGAGCACAGGAACACCGGGTAGTAGTTTGCGTAAGTTGGCAATTTCTCGGTATGCAGGACGGAAATCGTACCCCCACTGCGAAATACAGTGTGCTTCGTCTACGGCAATAAGGCTGACGTCCAGTAGCGGAAGGCGTTCCAAGAACATGCGGGTGCCCAATCGCTCGGGCGATATGTACAGGAATTTGTAATGCCCGTAGATGCAATTATCGAAGGTTTTCTGGATATCGGCAGTTTCCATACCAGCATAGATGGCTGCCGCTTTGATGTTCTTTTTTTTCAGGTTGGCAACTTGGTCTTTCATCAGTGCAATAAGCGGTGTGATAACCAAGCACAACCCCTCTTTGGCCAAGGCGGGCACTTGAAAGGTGATGGATTTTCCACCGCCTGTGGGCATAAGTCCTAACGTGTCCTTGCCGCTGCCAATAGAGGATATGATGTCGTGTTGTAATGGTCTGAAATCAGCATAACCCCAATATTGTTGCAATATGGTTCTGTACTGAGACATGAATTAGTAAGGAATTTTGATATCCTTAATCATCAGTTGAATGCTCTTTTTGCCGTTGAAATTGTTTTCTTCTAACGTATAGCAAATGTGGAAGGGCATTCCGCTATTGATGTATTTGATGGTATTTTCAGGGTCGTGTGCGTTAAAGGCGATGCCACTCATGGTGGGACCTCCGGTCAAATCGCGTACATCGAGTTTGATGTGTTTTTTGCCTTGTCCTACCAAACGACAACGGTTTTGGTAATCAACAACATTGTACGTTACAAAAACAGGTTTGTTGTTATCGGGCCCGAAGGGTGCAAATTTTTGTAAGGTATTAAAGAATGAAAGGTTGATCTCGGCAAAATGCAATTCGGCATCGATGTCAATTTGTGGCACTTGTTGCTCTGCGTTGAGGTTCTCTTCTACGTACTTTTGAAAACGTTCTTTGAATTCGGCAATGTTTTCAAGTCGCAAGGTAAGCCCTGCTGCGTAGGTATGCCCGCCAAAGTTTTCCAACAAGTCGCGACACGAATCGATGGCCTTGTAAAGGTCAAATCCCAAAATGGAACGTGCCGAACCGGTAGCAAAACCGTTCGATAGCGTAAGCACTACGGCAGGTTTGTAGTAGTGTTCGCTTAATCTGGAAGCGACAATTCCGATAACGCCCTTGTTCCATTCTTGGTTGTATACAACAATAGAAGAGGTTTGCTCGTCCACTGGTGTAGCGTTGATGTATTTGTGGGCATCTTCGGTTGCTTGTTTGTCAAGGTCTTTGCGCAGTTGATTGTAAGCATCGATGTTTTCGCTTTTTTGGCGAGCGGTTTCTTCGCTTTTGGCAATGAGTAACTCAACGGCTTCGCGACCCGAGCTCATGCGGCCCGATGCATTGATGCGAGGTCCAATTTTAAAAACAATATCGCTGGTTGTAACAGGCGTATTGATTAAATCGCATAACTCCATGATGGCTTTTAGGCCTACGCATGGAGAGGCGTTGAGTTGTTTTAGTCCCAAGTGCATAAGTGCACGGTTTTCGCCGGTAATAGGAACGATGTCCGATGCAATGCTGACAGCAAGCAAATCCAATAATGGGGTTAGCTTTGTCCATTCAATGTTGTTTTTGATGGCAAAGGCTTGCATGAGTTTGAAACCAACGCCGCAACCCGAAAGGTGTCCGTAAGGGTAGGTGGAATCTTCGCGTTTGGGGTCCAATACCGCTACCGCCTCGGGCAAGGTATTGTCCGGTGTATGGTGGTCGCAAATAATGATATCGATGCCTTTCTCTTTGGCGTAAGCTACTTTTTCAATGGCTTTGATGCCACAGTCTAGTACAATGATGAGTTTGATGTCGTTTTCGGCAGCAAAATCAATGCCTTTATACGATACGCCATATCCTTCGTCATTTCTGTCGGGGATATAAAAATCGAGGTTCGATGTAAAGTTTTGTAAAAATTTGTACACCAACGCAACAGCAGTGGTGCCATCTACGTCGTAGTCGCCATAGACCAAAATTTTTTGGTTTAGGTGTAACGCTTCATAGAGCCGATCTACGGCCTTATCCATGTCGTTGAGCAAGAAAGGATCGTGTAGCAAGCCTATCTCTGGATGAAAAAATGCATTGGCCTCTTCTAGGGTGTTAATCCCTCTTTGAACAAGTAATTTGGCCAAGGTGCCTGAAATTCTGAGTTGTTGTGCAAGTGTTTTTCTACATGATTCTTCTTGGTTGGTTAATTCGTTAATAATCCAATTTCGAAGCATATTATATTTATTTGTTTATAGCGAGAGAATGTGTAAATTTGCCACTGCAAAAATACATTCGGTAAAGTTAGCAATTTTTTTTGAGAATCATGGAAGAAATAAAAAAAATAGTAGAAGTTTTGCAGGCAGGTGGTATCATTCTATATCCTACCGATACGGTGTGGGGGATAGGGTGCGATGCAACCAATGCAGAAGCCGTACAAAAGATATATCAGTTAAAACGACGTTCGGATAGTAAATCGATGTTGCTGCTTACTGATAGTATGGCAAAAGTACAGGCTTACGTTACCGAAATTCCCGATGTGGTTTGGGATTTGGTAGAATGCGCCGATAAACCCCTTACTATTATTTATCCCGAAGGTAGAAATGTTGCTACGAACTTGTTGGCAGACGATGGAAGCATCGGTATTCGCATTACCAATGAGTCTTTTTCCAAACAATTGTGCGCTCGATTTAAAAAACCCATTGTGTCGACCTCTGCCAATATTAGTGGTGAGCCAACTCCTGCCTTTTTTGCAGAAATATCCGATGAAATTAAGCAAGGAGTTGATTACATAGTGCAAGCAAAACAAGATGATATGGAAAAAAAATCGCCTTATTCCATTATCAAATTTGAAAAAAATGGTACATTTGTACTCATTAGACCTTGATTCATGAAAATCTTTAAGCGACGTACGCTCATTATAGGAACGGGTGCATGGGCGCAACACCTTTTGTCAACCATCAATCGGTTATCTCCCAATAACGAGATTGTGGGGTGTTTGCGTGTATCTGCATCGCACGATGTTCTGGTAGATGAATCGTTGTGTGTGGGAATGTACGACGACTTGCAACAAATGGTGGATTGCCATTCGGCTACTACTCTTCTTTTTGCCGAACCCACTATCCCCTTTGAACAAATATATTCGCTGTTGGCCATGCCTGCGTACCGAGATTTGAATATCTTTATTGCAGCAGAAACAGCAGACGAAAAACTTCAAGGAGTAAAAGACTTTAGCATAGACGACATTCGATTTGCGCAAGTTTCCGGGTCGTATATGCCTGCTTATCAGCGTGCTGTAAAGCGTCTTTTTGATTTTTTCTTTTCTTTTTTAGCTTTGCTATTGCTTTCTCCCTTTGTGGCTGTATGTTGTTTGTTGATAGGCAAACGTCCCATCTATAAACAAGAGCGCATAGGACGAAGAGGAGAGGTTTTCTTGATATATAAACTACACACGATGTGTTTGGGAGCCGAAAAGAAAGGACCTCAATTATCGTCGGAAAATGATCCACGCATAACCCGAATAGGCCGATTCTTGCGTCGTTATCGATTGGACGAGGTGACGCAATTTTACAATGTGCTAAAAGGCGATATGTCGTTGATAGGCCCTCGCCCCGAAAGGTGGTTTTATTTTCGTCAAATAGTACAAGAGAAGCCTTTGGTGTATTTGCTATGCAATGTACGACCCGGTATTTCGTCGATGGGTGTTGTTAAGTATGGTTATGCGAGCAATTTATCGATGATGTTAAATCGTATTGAGTACGAGATGCTGTATTTTAAGAAGATGTCGTTATGGACAGACCTTAAGGTAATAGCGGGTACTATCGTTACAATTTTTAAAGGAAGGGGTGTGTAATGTCTGCTAGTAATTTATACAACCGCATATTATCTTGGCGTGAGAAGAAGATTCCCACACAGCGTTTTATTATTGTGCTTAGTTTGCTGGTAGGTGTTTTGACAGCATTGGCGGCATGTTTGCTAAAATGGGGTATTCATGGTATTCAATACTTGCTAACCACCAATTTTACCTTCTACTCAGAAAACTGGTTGTATTTGTTGTATCCCATTATTGGTATTTTGCTGGCAAGTTTGTTTGTCAAATACGTGGTTAAAGATGATATTAGCCACGGTGTAACCAAAATTTTGTACGCTATCTCGCAACGTAAAAGCATCATAAAAGCGCACAATATGTGGAGTTCTGTTGTGGCCAGTTCCATTACCATTGGTTTTGGTGGTTCGGTTGGTGCCGAATCGCCCGTGGTGCTAACAGGTTCTGCCATCGGTTCTAATTTAGCAAGAGCCTTTAAGATGGATCAGAAAACCCTTATGTTAATGGTGGGTTGTGGGGCAGCAGGTGCCATTAGTGGTATTTTTAAGGCACCGATAACAGGTGTGGCCTTTACGCTAGAGGTGTTGATGCTCGATATGACTTTTTATTCGGTAGTGCCTCTGCTTATTTCGTCGGTTACTGCTACAGCCGTATCGTATTTCTTAATGGGCGAAGAACTGATGTTCCCGCTGCAAAGTGAAACATTTGCTTTGGATCGCATCCCTTATTATGTACTGCTAGGTGTTATTTGTGGTTTTGTGTCCTTGTACTTTACCCGAGGCATGAATTGGATGGAAGGTATCTTTAGGAAGTTAGGAAAACCATGGAAAAAATGGTTGTTGGGTGGTGCCGTGTTAAGTTTGCTCATTTTCTTGTTGCCTCCATTGTACGGCGAAGGGTACGATTCCATTAATAACCTGCTTAATTTGAATCATGAACAACTGTTAGAAAATAGTTTGTTTTATGAATACCGATACAATGCTTACTTTGTTATTGGCTATTTATTGCTGATAGTTTTGCTAAAGATTTTTGCATCGGCAGCTACCAATGGAGCCGGAGGTACCGGTGGCTTGTTCGCTCCCTCGTTGTTTGTAGGCTGTATTACTGGGTATGTTATGGTTCTTGCTTTGCGCCAGGCGGGTGTAGAACTGCCTGCTCAAAATTTTGCATTGGCGGGAATGGCAGGATTGATGTCGGGTATTATGCATGCTCCCTTGACAGGCATCTTCTTAACGGCAGAATTGTCGGGTGGTTATACTTTGTTTATGCCACTGATGATTGTTTCGGTGCTTTCGTTCATTACCATTTATGTGTTTGAACCACATAGTTTGTATGCCATGCGTTTGGCTCAAAAAGGAGAATTGGTTACTCACCATAAAGACAAAGCGGTTTTGAGTATTCTAAAAACCGAAAACATGATTGAAACCGATATGAAAACAATTGCTCCCGAGGCAATGTTGGGCGATTTGGTTAAGATTATGTCCACGTGCAGTAGAAATGTATTCCCAGTAGTGGATAAAGAAAATAATTATTTGGGCGAGGTGCGTGTAGAAGA
>JAGCMZ010000263.1 GCA_017646225.1 Paludibacteraceae bacterium
ATAAAGTACACCTCCTGCCGACAAAGTTGCCACATACGCCGCCATATCGTTCAACAAAATGTTGCGATTGATGTTTGCCAATACAATATCAAAGTTTTTACCTTCCAACAACGAGGCATCGCCTAACTGAATTTCGATATCCGTTTGGTTTAACTGCGCGCTTTCTTGTGCATTCTCGTAGCACCACGAATCAATATCGATAGCCAATACAGATGCTGCACCTTTTTTCTTGGCCAAGATACCCAACACACCGGTACCGCAACCCATATCCAATACACGTTTACCCTGCATATCGTCCTCTAAAATCCACGATAGCATATTGGCAGTAGTAGCATGATGACCGGTACCAAACGACATTTTTGGATCGATAATAATATCGTAAGTAGCTTGAGGAACATCGGTATGAAAAGTGCTGTGTATCACACACTCATTGCCAATAACAATGGGTTGAAAGAAGTGCTTTTCCCACTCCTCGTTCCAATTTTTATCGGGCATTTCCTCTATTTCATACCCATTTGGCAACAATTGCATTAAACTTTCTGGGTCTAATTCCGTCTGTTGGATATAAGCATGTAGCAAATTAGGTAAATTTTCGAACGATTCGAACCCAATTTCACCCAATTGATACACCAAAACATCTACCTCATAATCAGATAGTTGAGAAACATCGACAGTAACTTTTAAGTATTTCATTTCAATTTAACAATAAATATCACAAACCGATAAAATTTATCCTTATCTTTGTAAAGATTTATCTTTATGCAAAGATAATGCAAAAATATAGACGCCATGAAACGATTTCTTATTTTTTTAAGCACTTTCTGCCTATCGGCACTTGCATTTGGACAATACGACGACATTTATTACACCTCCTCGTCTAGTTCAAAAAAAGACGCAGGAACCACGATTGTTATTAACAATGGTTCGAGTCGTAGCGTTGACGAATATAACCGTCGCAACCAAACCACGCAAACAAGTACTACTGTTGTTATAGATGACGAAGATTTTGAAAATACCCAAGAGATTTTAAAATTCTATAATCCCGAAGCTGTAACCATTAACGACCCTCAGTACGTATACATCATTCAAACCGAAGAAGAGGAAGAAACCTACGAACCCAATGTTGATGTAAACATCAATTTAGGTTGGGGATGGAATTGGTACAGTCCTTGGTACACATGGAGCGTTTGGGATCCTTGGTATTATTCGCACAGCTATTGGGGTTGGTACGATCCTTGGTATCATCCTTATCCAAGCTATTACCCAGGTTACTACCCAGGTTACTACCCTGGTTACTATCCTCCTCATCACCCACCCCACCATCCACCTCATCATGGTCCTGATCGTCCTCATTACAACAACAACGATCGTCACTATCATTCGACCAACAACAGAAGTTATAATGGTGGAGGTAGCAAACCTGCCGACAACAGAAATCAGGCAAATACCAAACGTACATACGACAATCGCAACACATCGTCGTCAAACAGAAGTTACAGCAGTAGCAGCAACAATAGCAGCAACCGCTCATATAGCAGTAGCAGTAGCAGCAGAATTAGCAACACTAGCACTCCTAAGGCTAGTAGCACCATCACAAACAAAAGCCAAACCACCAACACCCATAGCAGTTCGCACAGCAATCGCTCGGGCGGAAGCTACAATACCAGCAACCGCAGTTTTAACGCTGGTGGTGGCACAAAAGCAACCAGCCGACCTGCAGGTGGAGCACGCTCAGGTGGTCACATGCGTCGATAAAAAAGATAAATAAAACAACATAACAAAAATGAAAAGAACATTAATCGGCATACTACTCTTTGGGTTAACCGCAGGGTTATATGCACAAAACCAAAATTTCTACGATGCTTCTATTGCATCGACTTCGGAAGTAAATGGCACCGCACGCTTTGTAGCAGTAGGCGGTGCCATGGGTGCTTTAGGTGGCGATGCCAGCACCGTATCGTACAACCCTGCAGGTATTGGTGTATACCGTAGTTCCGAATTAACCATTTCGGGCAATATACACTGGACCAACACCAGCATGGGCGGTGAAACTCCTGGCAACTACATTTCTGCCAATTTAGCGAACGTTGCTTATATTGGCACATGGTTGAATCCCAAAGAAAAAGGCCTTATTTCACTTAACTTTGGTATTAGCTTTAACAGACTAAAAAGTTTTTCTCGCGAAGGTTACTATTCAACCACACAACAAGGTTCTGCCACCGAATTTATGGCCGATATTACCAACGGAACAGATCCTAGCAATTTTACCGAAGGCATGGGCGTATACGACAATCCTAACGTAGGATGGCGTTCAATTTTAGGTTTCCGCTCTTATTTAATAGACCCTATTGAAGGTGAAACCAACTACCTATCGTACTATGATAAAATTGGTGGTGGCAACGTAAGAAACAACCTTCAATTCTCTGAATATGGTGGCTCGGACGAATACGGTTTAAGCATTGGTGGTAACGTAGAAAACATTCTCTATTGGGGTATGTCATTCAACTGCGACTATTTGTACTACCACAAACAAATTGGTCAAAGAGAATCGTTTAGCGATGGTAACGCCTATACATTGCACACCAATTACACCATGGAAGGATGCGGTTTCTCTTACAAATTGGGCTTTATTCTTCGTCCATTTAACTGGTTGCGCATTGGTGGTGCCTTCCATACACCCACCTGGTATTACATGCAAGACTGGGCTTCTGCTACCATCAGCTACATGAACCCTACCAATGGCAAACAACTTGAATACGAAGACACCCCTATTAGCCAAGGTCAATTCTACTTAGAAAGTCCATTAAGTGCTATGGGTAGCATTGGTTTTGTATTGGGTAAATTTGGTTTTGTTGGCATCGACTACCAATACACCAATACGCAAAACATCATCCTAAAAGACTCACGCAAAAACATGCAAGAAGCTATGAACCTAGCTTCGAGCGCTGCTATGACCGATACACACGCATTCCGCATTGGTGCCGAGTTTAAACCAATCGATGCCCTTGCCTTGCGCATTGGTGGCGGTTATACCATGCCTGTAGCCAACGAAGGTGCTACCAGATACTACTACAACAACGATGTTCGTTGCGATATGGACTACTACAATGTAAAAGATTCGTACAACGTAACCGCAGGTATTGGTTACCGTGTTGACCGCCATGCAGTTGATTTGGCATACGTATGGCAAGTAAACAATGCAGATTTCTATGCTTACCAAGGAGCTGATCCCATCGGCATGCGTAGCGTACGCAACCAAATTGTACTAACCTACGGAGTAAGATTCTAATACAACATTACTACTTATACACAAAAAAGCTTGACACACCTCGTGTCAAGCTTTTTTAATGCCGTTAAATAATCGTTTATGGCTTATTTTGCTTGAAATGCCTTAAGTACTTGCTTGGCATATTCTTGTGCGCCAAAGAGCGATAAATCGCGGTAATTACCGCATTGTACCTCGTTGGCAGCAGGAACTTCGGTTGCCACTACAACACGTTCCAATGCCTTGCACAAAGCCGTTTGAATGGTTTCAATGCTGGGTTCTCCCCATACAATAAAGTAAAAACCCGTTCTACAGCCCATGGGCGATAAATCGATTACATTTTCTACCTCGTCGCGCAAGTAACCTGCCAATAAGTGCTCTAACGCATGCAAGGCAGCCGTTGGAATGGCCGCAGCATTGGGTTGCATAAAGCGCAAATCGAACTTGGTTACTACGTCTCCATTAGGACCTGTCAAAACGCCGCATTTGCGTACAAATGGCGCTTTAACCTTGGTGTGGTCCATGGTAAAACTTTCTACTTTTGTTTGTTCCATTGTTTATTGAGTAAAGAAAAGCAATCGCACCTACGCGCGATTGCTTTTATAAAGACATTTTATAAGATTCGTTCTAAAGGGATATCTTATCCTAAGAAGCTTAGCAAGATACCAGCGGCTACAGCCGAACCAATTACACCGGCTACGTTAGGACCCATAGCGTGCATCAAAAGGAAGTTAGAAGGGTTCGCTTCTTGACCTACGTTTTGCGATACACGGGCTGCCATAGGAACAGCCGATACACCAGCAGAACCAATGAGTGGATTGATTTTTTCTTTGGTAAACAAGTTCATAAACTTAGCCAATAGCACACCACCTGCACTACCCATAGCAAAGGCTACGATACCTACAGCTAGAATCATAAGGGTTTGTACGTTTAAGAAAGCTTCTGCAGTAGCAGTAGCACCTACGGTAATACCCAAGAAGATGGTTACAATGTTCATTAGCTCGTTTTGAACGGTTTTAGCCAAACGATCAACCACACCGCATTCTTTCATTAAGTTACCCAACATCAAGCAACCAATAAGCGAAGCAGCAGATGGCAACACCAAGCTAACTACAATGATTACCACAATGGGGAAGATGATTTTCTCGGTTTTAGAAGGCATACGTAGTTGCTTCATCTCAATTTCGCGTTCTTTCTTAGTGGTAAGAGCACGCATAATAGGAGGTTGAATAACAGGCACCAATGCCATGTACGAGTAAGCAGCAACGGCAATAGGTCCTAACAACTCAGGAGCCAATTTAGAAGTCAAGAAAATAGCGGTAGGACCATCAGCACCACCAATGATACCGATAGAAGCAGCTTGTTCGGGGCTAAAGCCCATAGCAATGGCACAAATAAAGGTAACGAAAATACCAATTTGTGCGGCTGCACCCAATAGCAAACTTTTGGGATTAGCCAAGA
>JAGCMZ010000264.1 GCA_017646225.1 Paludibacteraceae bacterium
AAGCGAGTTCACATTTTGTAGTTTTTGTATGTGTAATTATTCCATGTTTTTTCTCGTGACTCGGCATAGTCAAGTAAACTTGCCTCTGCTCTCGCTACTTGAAAAAATCCCGACCGGAAACCAAGTCGGAAGATGCAGCGCCGAAACAAAATCGCTGATTATTCGTACTTCGTACTCATCAGTTCGTCGTTGATGCGCTGCGGTTTTGGAGCACGGACGCACGACCGTGCGTCCCTACTTTTGACCTGCGGCCTTCGACCTGCAACTTGCGACTTGCAACGTTGTGATTTAACAACTAAAGAAAGTGCTGCTTTACCAGGGCGCAAAAGTTCTCCCAAGTGTATTTTTTCTTTTCCTCTTTTATATAAGGAATAAAATCGGCGGCTGTATGATGGTCGTAAAAATCAACAATAGCATCCGCCACCGCCTTATCGTCAACCGGCACCACATACCCCACCTTACCATGCGGAACAATCTCTGGCAAACCACCCACCGCCGTCACCACCATGGGCTTTTCAAAATGGTACGCCATCTGCGATATACCGCTTTGTGTGGCCGTTTTATAGGGTTGCACCACCAAATCGGCTAGGCTAAAAAAACGCGTCACCTCTTCGTTGGGAATGTAATCCGAAAACCAATGAATCTTGCCCGTCAATCCCAACTCTTTTTCCAAAGCATGGTATTTATCGGCATTGTTATAAAACTCACCAGCAACCACCAACTGAATATTGCGCTCTGCCATGCGCTCGTCGGCGTATGCACGCATCAAAATATCCAATCCCTTGTAATCGCGAATAAAACCAAAAAACAAAATGTATTGGGCCGATGCATCCAAGCCCAACAGTTTAGCTGCATCATGCTTACTCATTAGCTTACCGTAATGATCGTAGGTAGGATGCGGCAATACCAAGCAAGGTTTTTCTTTGTCAAATTGTCGCAATTCTTCTTTTACTGCGCCCGATAACACCACAAAAGCATCCATGCCTTTTACGTAATAGTTAGACAGCATAGAATCGCCTATACGCTTTTCGTGCGGTATAATATTATCGATCAATCCCACCACTTTGGTCTTTTTATTTTTACGAATAATACGACCAATAGTACCCATACAAGGTGCCATAAAGGGCATCCAATAACGCAACAGCACCAAATCGGCATTTTCTTTGCGCAAGCGCTTGCCCACCTTTATCCAATTAAAAGGATTCACGGTGTTGATGGTACGCACAATTTCTATCCCCTGTGGCGCAGGGTCGGTGGTATATTGTGTTTTGCCAGGAAACAAAAACGACGGATATTGCAGGGTAAAGGTTTCAATACGAACCTCTTCGCCCTCCTTTTGGTATTGCTGTGCAATGCACTCATTAAAGGTTGCAAGACCGCCTCTATAGGGATGAGCCGGACCGATTATTATTATTTTCATATTCATCGTTTATTCAATGCTTCGCATTTCATGAAATTTCTCGTGACTCGGCATAGTCACGTAAACTTGCCTCTGCGCTCGCTACTCGAAATTTTAATCGTTTAGGCGATTCAATCTGACGACATTTGGTGGAGGTGTGTAAATCCCGACCGGAAACCAAGTCGGAAGATGAAGCGCCGAAACATAAATCATTTAAGCGATTACTCTATTACAGTTTATTTTGCAAATATAAGGAATAATGCCGTATATTTGCAATGTAAGAATTGCAAACAATGCCAAAAAAGATATACTACATATTACTTATTTGCTGTTTTTGTGCCTGTTCAAATAACCACAAAGACACCAACCAACAAACCATACTTTACCAAACAGACAGTTTACAGTATGCACAGCATTTTAGCATTGCACGTGCCAGCAACCACACGTTGCTAACCATTCACAATCCTTGGCACCAAGGGCAAATTTTAGGAAAATACTACTTGGTTCAGCACGATAGCATTGTGACTCCTAACGATGGTATCAAACTCCTGGTTCCTTTGCAAAAAATTTGCATTCAATCGGCTCCGCATATTGGCTATATCGATGCCCTGCAACAAGCAGACAAGGTAATAGGCGCTTGTTCGCCCCAACTGTTTTACAACCCTACCATTGTTGAATCGTACCAAAAAGGTCACCTGGCACACTTGGGCGATGCCTATCAGATGGACTTGGAAAAAATAACACAGCTAGCGCCACAAGCCATCTTCACCACTGCCTATCCGCAAGCCGACAAACAAACAGAACGTTTGCAGAGCATGAACCTTACGGTAATCGCTACTGTAGAATGGGCAGAAAACAATTTGCTGGCAAGAGCCGAATGGATCAAACTGTGGGGCGCTTTGTTCAATTGTTCTATTGAAGCGGACCGTATTTTTACCGCCACACTACAGCATTACCAAGCCTTGACGCAAAAGGCACAAACTGCCCAAAAACAGCCCAGTATCATGAGCGGATTACCCTATAAAGACACCTGGTACATGCCTGGTGGCAAAAGCTTTATGGGACAATTATTCAAGGATGCCAATCTTTCGTACTACTATAGCAACAACGAGCAAACAAGCAGCCTTCCACTATCGTTCGAGACGGTATGGTATCATTTTAATCAGGCTGATATTTGGATTGGCATCGATGCCAACAACCAACAAGAATTGTTGCTCATGGACGAAAGATTACACCAATTCAAAGCGGTAAAAAACAATCAATTGTATCATTACCGCAAACGCATCACCCCACAAGGAGGAAACGATTTTTGGGAAAGCGCCGTTGTCTATCCCGATAAATTATTGCAAGATTTACTCATCGTTACCCATCCAGAGGTAATGCCCAACGATACCACTCATTACATTGCTCCGCTATGACGAACAACTCTAAAAATGCCCTACTATACAGCGGTTTAGCCTTGCTTTTTATCGGTTTGCTACTCACCGATATTTGCTTGGGAAGCATCCTAATATCGCCCGCAGAATTATTCAGTGCCATCACCTCTAACCAAGCAGACAATGGCATCATGAGCATTTTGTATAATTTCAGGCTTCCCAAAGCCCTTACCGCTTGCATAGCAGGCGCTGGTTTGGCCGTTGCTGGTTCTCTGATGCAAACCCTCTTTGCCAATCCATTGGCAGGCCCTTACGTTTTGGGGATTAGTTCGGGCGCTGGATTGGGCGTAGCCTTGTTGCTATTGGGCAGTACCTTACTACCCGCCTTTCTTATTGGTAATATTTGGTTACAAATAGCCGCTGCTGTAATAGGTGCTTTGGTGGTAATGGTATTGGTATTGGTAGTTTCTACCCGCACATCCGATACTGTATCGCTACTATTGGTAGGGATTATGTTTGGCAGCATTGCAGGAGCCCTTATCAATGTACTACAAAGCATCAGCAACCCCGAAGCACTCAAAATGTACGTAGTATGGTCGATGGGCAGCATCGGCGCTGTTACCTGGGATATGCTATCCATTATGACACCATTGGTAGTGGTGGGACTGATAGGTGCATTGCTGCTATCGAAAAAGCTAAATGCCCTTTTATTGGGCGAAAATTACGCCATCGGGCTGGGCGTTTCCATGGGGTGGACCCGAGCATGGGTTATTCTTATTACCTGCCTCATTGCCGCCACCATTACCGCCTTTACGGGTCCTGTTGCCTTTATTGGCATGGCCGTTCCACACATTGCCAGGGGTATTTTTAAGACATCCGACCATCGAACCATTTTACCCTCGTGCATGCTATTAGGCGCTTCGCTCTTGTTGTTGTGCGATTGTTTTACTCAACTACCCATTAGCGATTACGCCTTACCCATCAATGCCATTAGTTCACTTATAGGTGCTCCCATTATTTTATGGGTCATCATAAAAAATAAACACTTACATCAATAATGGAAACAACGCGCACCTTACTTCATACCAAACGATTAGCCATTGGTTACAACAAAAAGCAAGCACTGCACCAGCTACTAATGTTGCAACTCAATGCAGGCGAAATGGTGGGTCTTATCGGCCCCAACGGCTGTGGCAAATCAACACTAATCCGTTCATTAGCAGGCCTGCAACCCATTCTTGATGGTACCATATACATCAACAACATCCCGATTAGCAAACTCAGCCAAACACAACGTGCCAAAAGCATTGCCGTTGTATTAACCGACAGCATCAACACCCAATCGCTCACCGTTCGTCAGCTGGTAGAAATGGGACGTTTTCCCCACACCAATTGGGCAGGAAAATTACAAAGCAAAGACCACGAGCTGGTAAACAAAGCCATAGAGCAAGTACACCTTAGTCACAAAGCGAACCGTTTTTACAACGAACTATCCGATGGTGAAAAACAACGCGTTATGATAGCCAAAGCCTTGGCACAAGACACTCCCATTATCTTTTTGGACGAGCCAACCGCTCACTTGGATTTACCCAATACCATCGACATTATGATGTTGCTACAACAATTGGCCACTAATACCAAAAAAGCCATTTTGCTGTCTACTCACGAACTGGAATTGGCCTTGCAAATAAGCGATAAATTATGGCTTTTAACCGACCAAGGCATCAAAAAAGGCATCCCAGAAGACATAATCTTAAATGGGCACATCGAAAAAGCATTCAAACCCAGCCAGTTTTATTTTGACGATAACATTGGCAATTTCAGGGTGAAATATGCTACAAAAAATACGCCCATACAACTGATAGGCGACAACTGCAAAGCGCTATATTGGACCAAACGCGCCCTAGAACGATTGGGATACAGCATACAAAAAGAGGCCGATTGCAGCATTACCATGCTGTCAACCGACCCCATTAAATGGAAATTTACCAACCCCTTGTACGACGACACCTATTATACCCTAGAAAACTTACTAGACGGGGTGGCAGAATACCTCAAAAAGCATGCTTAATTGGTTTTACCTTGTATCGCTAACATGCGTTGCAACAAGGTTGGATGCGAATAATGCACAAACACAAATGCAGGGTGTGGTTGCAAATTCGACAACGCAGTAGACGATAGTTTTTTAAGAGCATTTACCAAATCGTTGCCCAATCCAAACGACGCTGCGTATGCATCCGCTTGGTACTCGTTACGACGCGACAAACTGTTAATAGCCAATCCTAACAACATAGAAACAGGCGAATACAAGATACCAAATGCCATAATTCCCAAGTGGAACGAAGCTTGTTTGCCACCCATCGCTACCGACAACTCGGGGCTGGCTACAAAATAGCCCAACAACGCAAACATCAGCAAATTACTCAACAACGAAAGCGCAATCATACTACGGGTATGTTTGTGCTTGTAGTGACCAATTTCGTGCGCCAAAACAGCCACAATCTCTTGGGTCGATAGTTCTTTAATCAAGGTATCGTACAACACGATGCGTTTTTTTGCACCCAAACCGCTAAAGTAAGCATTGGCCTTGGTAGAGCGTTTAGAACCATCAATTACATAAATATTGGTCAATTCAAAACCAGCCTTTTGTGCAAATTCTTCAATAGCCGAACGCAACTCACCTTCTTCCAGTGGGGTTTGCTTGTTAAACAAAGGCACTATCCATTCCGAATAGAACATGGTCATAAACAACGAGAATGCCGCTACTACGCCCCATGCTATCAACCAAAAATAATCGGGTATCAAGGTATAAATCAAGGTAATTAACCCCAAGATAACACCGCCCATCACTGCCGACAAAAGCAATCCTTTCAATTGATCGGCACAAAACAAGCCCTTGGTGGTTTTATTAAAGCCAAATTTTTCCTCAATCACAAAGGTACGGTAATAGTCAAAAGGCAAATCTATCAAGGCATTCGCCACCATAATAACGCCAAAAAAGCCCAAACACAACCAAACCTCGCTGCTCAACCATTGGCGCAACCATTCGTCCAACCAACCATACAAACCCAATCCCAATGCAACCAACGATACAACCACCGAGAAAGTAGCAGAAAATACACCAAAACGGTAGTTAGTCATGGAATAAGCTTGTTGTTTTAGGTATTTTTCCTCATCAAATACACCCGAAAGAATAGCAGGTATGGGTTTGCCAAACCAGCTGGCATTTAAACGCGAAACAGTGCGTTCTATCAAAAATTCAATTACAACAAAGGCTATAATTAGCCAAAAAACAACATTATACATATTAAAATTTAAATTGAAGTTTTAAATTAAATTGTCTACCTGTCAAATAGTTAGGTACTGCATATTGCGCATCGCTCGCAATGGTCGATACCCAATAGTACGAGTTTACGTTATTAAAGCCAAACAAATTCAGCACCTCAAATGCCACCAGAATTTGCCTAAAGGGTTTAAAGAATCCCCTACCCATCCAAGGGTCTTTTCCTTTTTCAAACACACGCGATATACCCAAGTCAACCCTTCGGTAATCGGGGGTACGCAAGTTACTAGACGACTGCATTGCCCCTGGAGCCCTAACAGGCAAACCTTGTGCCCAGTTAAAGAGCACATGTACACGGTATTGTGGCAATCCAGGTATATAATCTTGGAAAAAGAGCGATACGTTGTACAGTTGATCGGTAGGACGTGGCACGTACTTATTATCCGTACCTATCACACTCTCCATGGTACGCATCAGCGAAAATCCCAACCAAGAATCGACGCCAGGCACCATCTCACCAAACAATTTCACATCCAAACCAGCGGCATACCCATGTGCATCGTTCCTACCCATGTAGGTAATTTTCATATTATCTACCGCGTAGGGATTGATATTGTTCAAGTGCTTGTAATACACCTCTACCGACAACTTAAAGGGGTGACGCAAAAAGTTATAATAGTAATCCATACCTGCTATAAATTGCAGCGATCGTTGCGACTTAATGTCCTTATTTAAGTAGGTAGTAAGTTGTCCATCTATCGTTACCGTATCCTTAATTTCTTTATATCCAGGCGATTGATAATACAAACCCGTAGCAAACCGGAAACGAATATCAGGCTTGATATCAGGAAAATAAGCAATTACCAAACGAGGACTAACCGTTACTTCATTGTTAAACGACCAATAATTAAAGCGCACACCTGCATTAAACGACATGATACCGCCTTTGCGCAAATGCCATCGGTATTCATCTTGTACATATCCCCTAATGCGATATTCGTTTTAGTGATTAGACGACTGCAAACTATAATACAAAGAAGGATTGGTAGATTGATAAGGGACTGAATAACCAGACGAGTCGCGCATTTCCCACTCCCCTATGGTTTCATCTACCATTTCTTGCGTAAAATCCACCCCCCACGAGAGTGTATTATTCTCGGTTAATTTTACCGATCCATCGTGCGCTGCCTTAATCACCAACGAATTCATTTGGTTACGCGCATGCTCGTAATAATTACCTACCCCCGTTTGTTCGCCCATCATACCATCTACCGAATACACCTTGTTGAGCCAATACTCGCCCTCTATGTCGTAACTAATGCGCTCATCGGTATAAAAAGCAGAAACAGTCAAACCCAATTTCCATCTATCCGTAGGTTTGTACACCGCCGACAAAGCACCAAATGCCGTTCTAAAACGGTCTTGCTCCTTACCCGAGAAATAAACGGTAAAGTTTTGCAAATCGCCCATGGTACCAAAGGTGGTAGAACGGGTTTGTGGTTTAAAATTATAGGTATTTTGCGATAAGTTCGCCAAAAAGGCCAATTCTACTTTTTCGTGTGGTTTGTAGGTTATATAGGTTTGATAATCCAAAAAGTTGGGATCGTACTCACCACTGGTTTGCAGGGTACCTAACAACCAGGAGGCATTTTTATAGCGAAAACCGTGTATTTGGCTGTATTTTTCGTTCGATGATCCGATATAAGCCGTTGCTCCCATAAAACTACCCCCAACACCCGCTTCAAAACGATAGGGTTTGCGGTAAGTAATTTCCAATACAGAAGATAGTTTATCGCCATATTTGGCATCGAAACCACCAGCCGAAAACTGCACATTGCCTGCTAGGTCGGGGTTTACAAAACTCAAGCCTTCCTGTTCGCCGGTTCGCACCAAATAAGGGCGATACACCTCTATACCGTTTACGTATACACTGTTTTCGTCGTAACTACCCCCACGAACCGAATACTGCGTACTTAGTTCGTTGTTCGAACTTACCCCTTGAAATGTTTTTACCAACGATTCAATGCCTCCTACAGATGCAGTGGGCATAACTTCCAGTTTGGTGATATCTAATGCCTGCGACATGGTATGTTGCAACCTCCCCCCCTGTACGTTTACATCGGCTAGGTTTTGGGTATCCTCGCGCAAAAATAAATCCATGCGCCTATCGCTTCGCTTTTTATCGGAGAAGGTAAAAAATTTGCGCTCGGTCTTGTAGCCCACATGCGAAAATTCCACCCAAACACTATCCTTATCGGTCAATACTTCGTATCCACCTAAGGTATCGGTTAACGTGTACCAATTTTCGGCAGGTATTGAAACGTCCACATAGGGCATTAAATCGCCATTCTCGGCCCTCACATATCCATGCACCCTGTTAACTGCCACAACAGAGGTTGTCATGGCCAGACAGGTAAGTAATATGAATAGAAAACGACGCAAACTTAAATCAATTTAATTTTGGCAAATTTGAGCAACAACAAACGTTCACCCGAATGATCAAATTGCACACGAATACGCTTGCCATCGGCAGAGGCCTCTGCGTGTATCACTGTTCCTTGCCCAAAACGCTCGTGCAAGATACGTTGTCCCACCGCTACATCGGACACGGTAGCAAAACCACCAGCAGTGGCTGTATTAGGCACAGGACGAGGGGCAGGATTAGGACGTG
>JAGCMZ010000265.1 GCA_017646225.1 Paludibacteraceae bacterium
CGCCACCTGCGGACTTAACATAGGTTTTTAAAATCAAGGATTTTAAAAACGACTAATCGGTGAATCGACTAATCGGTGAATCGAATTTTATTAACCATCTTAATACTTATAATTATGAATTATGTTTTTTCTTTTGAGAAAATGAGAATGTGGACTGATGTCAAAATGTACGTAAAAACAGTGTATGACATTACTAAAAATTATCCGCATCATGAAAGTTATGGATTACAATCACAGTTACAGAGAGCCGCTGTATCTGTAGCATCGAATATAGCCGAAGGATTATCTCGGAAAACAGATAAAGAACAATTGAGATTTGTTGAAATAGCTTATTCATCATTAATAGAAACCTATGCACAACTCTCTATTTCCAAAGATTTAGAGTATATCAATGATGTTCAATTTCAACAAATCAATAATGAAATACGAAAAATATCGAACCAATTAAACGCTTTAACCAGAACAATAAAGAAAAGAATCACAGAATAACCGATTAGTCAACAAAACAACCGATTAGTCGATTCACCGATTCACCGATTAGTCAATTAAAAAAAAACGCCGCAAAGCGGCACGAAATACCAAACGTATAACAAAAATTTTATGAAAAAAATTCAAATGGTTGACTTAAAAAGTCAATACGAAAAAATCAGAGAGGATGTAAATGCCGGTATTCAAGAAGTGATTGATACCACTACCTTTATTAAAGGGGGCAAAGTAAACGAATTCCAAAAGAATTTGGAGGCTTATTTGGGTGTAAAACACGTTATTCCAACGGGTAACGGTACCGATGCGCTTCAAATTGCGTTGATGGCTCTAGGTTTAAAACCTGGCGACGAAGTAATTACCCCTACCTTTACCTTTATTGCTACTGCCGAAGTAGTAGCGCTATTGGGCTTAACCCCTGTGGTGGTAGACGTAGAAGAAGATACCTTTAACATCGATATCGAAGCTGTTCGTAAAGCCATTACTCCTAAAACCAAAGCCATTGTGCCTGTTCACTTGTTTGGTCAAAATGCCAACATGGACGCCCTTTTGCAATTGGCCAAAGAAAACAACCTATACATTGTAGAAGATGCTTGCCAATCAATTGGTGCCGATTATACCTTTGCCGATGGTAGCAAAGCAAAATCGGGTTGTATTGGTAACATTGGTTGTACCTCGTTCTTCCCATCTAAAAACTTGGGTTGCTACGGCGACGGTGGTGCTATCTTTACCAACGACGACGAACTGGCTGCTAAAATGCGCGCCATTGCTAACCACGGTATGGTGGTTCGCTACTACCACGATATGATTGGTGTAAACAGCCGTTTAGACAGCATTCAAGCCGCTGTATTGGACGTTAAATTGCGCCACTTGGACGAATACATTGCTAACCGTCAAGCAGCTGCTGCTTACTACAACAATGCATTTGCATCGTGCGATAAATTGATTACTCCTATTACATCGCCTTTTACCACCCACGTATTCCACCAATACACCCTTAAATTGGTAGGCGTAGACCGTAACGGTTTGCAAGAATACTTGAAAGAAAAAGGCATTCCAGCGATGATTTACTATCCAGTTCCTTTGCACTTACAAAAGGCTTACCAAGATCCTCGCTACAAAAAAGGCGACTTCCCTGTAGCAGAAAAATTGATGGATTGCGTGCTTTCGCTTCCTATGCACACCGAATTGGACGAAGAACAATTGGCTTACATCACCACATCGGTATTGGAATTTGTTAATAAATAATGGCTATGGAGTTCTTCAAGCACGAATCGTCTTACGTAGACGAAGGTTGCCAAATGGGCAACGGAACCAAAATATGGCAC
>JAGCMZ010000266.1 GCA_017646225.1 Paludibacteraceae bacterium
AGCCAAATGAATTACAGCTTGTTTTAAAATCATTCTACAATCTACAGTGGTTTGATGCACCCCGCCCAAACCAACTCTAAATCTGGTTATTGGTTTATTGGTTCTAGTTAGCAACAGCACCCAAAATTCTTCGTGCGTAAGATCAACTAACATAGGCTTGAAAATAGCAGCCGCTTGGGCGCTAGATTTAATTGCCACCTCGGTAGGTTGCTCGCATGCATGTCTTTTTCCCAATTCTAACGCTGCCGCTATCGCTATTGCCTTGGCGGTTCCCACACCACTAACCATGGCAGAGAGCTCCTTAATATCTTTTTTACCCAATACGGTTAGCTGATTATCGCACAATTGCAACAGTTGCTTTGCCAAATCTACTGCCGTATAATGCTTGGTTCCTGTAGCTAGCAAGATTGCCAACAACTCTGCATTAGAAAGCGAACCCGCTCCTTTATGCATCATCTTTTCGCGAGGGCGATCGTCTTCAGACCACGACCTTATACCCTTACATGTATTTTCAACGTTCATATAAAAATTAAGATGGTTAAAGATGTTATAAATTAGAAAGTGTGAAGATACATCTTTTTTGCCAAAGAACATAAAAAAACCTCTCTTTTTAGAAGAGAGGTTAAATCTTAATGGTTATTTACTTAGGCCAATTTGTTAACGTGAAGAGCCAATTTTGATTTCAAGTTGTTGGCTTTGTTTTTGTGAATCACGTTTTTCTTAGCTAGTTTGTCTAGCATAGCCGATACTACAGGTAGTAAAGCGGCGGCCTCTTCTTTTTGGTGCATCGCGCGCAATTTGCGAACTGCGTTGCGAGCCGTCTTGGCATAATACTTATTATGCAAACGACGTTTTTCTGTTTGTCTGATTCTCTTTTCAGACGATTTGTGGTTTGCCATTTTATGTTCTTTTTTAAATTTTGTAGCCCATAGCGGAATCGAACCGCTCTTTCAAGAATGAAAATCTTGCGTCCTAACCGATAGACGAATGGGCCATTATCGTTTTGGGATTGCAAATGTATGAACTATTTTTGAAACCACCAAATTTTTCTTACTTTTTTTTCACTTTTTCTAGAAAAAAGTGCAAAATGGCAAAAACAACATAGAAAAGAACCCTAGTGCATAACCTGCAATTAGTTGGCCAGGTGTGTGTGCTTTTAATTCTAATCGCGACCACGTCACCCATCCAGAGCACAAAGATAATACAATTATTAGAAACAACGGCATTTTATAGAAAAAAAAACTCAAAAAAATGACAGCACCCATCAATCCACCCATTCCTGTGGCATGTGCACTAATTTTCCAGAAGTAATTTATAACATAAACTACCCATAAAGCAAAGAAAGCACCTACCCATAAATACGTATAATACAACTCTACTCCAAAATAAAAGCAAAGAAAGGCCACTACCGCGTATGCTGACAGCGTAAACAAGTATGCCCACTTACGTTCATGCCTATCCGATGCCTGCGAAGTGGTAATTACTCCCGTCATTCGTAGCAAAAGATACCACATCAAAGGAGCAATCACGGCAATTAAAAAAGAAATGCCTAAAATAACACTTTTAAGCACGGGAGAGTAATCGTAAAAGAACGAACTTACCCCTACCAGCCCAATTCCGTATGCCGGAATTAATATAGGCTGAAAGAGGTAAGTTGGTATAAGTGCAAGAATACGGCGCATATATTATGCAATCAATTCTAGGGTATCCGAAGCAATCATAAATTCTTCGTCGGTGGGAACTACTACCACTTTTACTTTAGAAGTAGGTTTGGTAATAACAATTTCCTCACCTTTGGTATCGTTGGCCACTTCGTCCAACTCAACACCCATGTAAGCTAATTCGTTGCAAATTTGAGCACGTAAACCAATTTGGTTTTCACCAACACCACCGGTAAAGACAATCACATCTACGCCGCCCAATGCTGCAGTATAAGCGCCAATGTATTTTTTGATACGATACGCATACATCGACATCGCCAAAACAGCTTTGGGTTCGCCTGCTTTATCAGCAGCTTCGATATCGCGCATATCCGAAGACAAGCCCGAAACACCGGCTACACCACCTTTTTTATTTAGGTAGTTAGAAATGCCTTTGGCATCCAAACCTTCTTTTTCCATTAAATAGGTAACCGCACCGGCATCAATATCGCCGCAGCGAGTTCCCATTAACAAACCTTCCAAAGGAGTAAAGCCCATCGAAGTATCGATTGATTTGCCATCCTTAATAGCGGTAATTGAACCACCATTACCTACGTGACAGGTAATAATTTTGGTTCCTTCTGCTTGAATGCCCAAGAACTCGCATACACGAGCCGATACATAACGATGGCTGGTACCATGGAAACCATAGCGACGAACACCGTATTTTTCGTACGCTTCGTATGGAATACCGTACATAAATGCCGAAGCAGGCATGGTTTGATGGAAAGCGGTATCAAAAACAGCTACTTGTGGAATGTTTGGCAAAATAGCAGAGATGGTTTCAATACCCAACAAGTTAGCAGGGTTATGAAGAGGAGCCATATCGCTACATTGTTTAATAGCATCAATCACCTCGTCGTTGATCAAGACACTGGCATTGAATTTTTCGCCGCCGTGCACCACACGATGACCCACTGCACCAATTTCTTGCAATGAAGAAATAGCGCCGTACTGTTCGCTGGTAAGAATAGACAAAATCAACTCAATAGCGGTTTGGTGTTCGGGAATTTCTTTTTCTACCACTACCTTTTCGCCACTGGGCAAGGTAAATTTAATAAAAGCGCCTTCTAAACCTACTTTTTCTACACCACCTTGTGCTATCACAGATTTTTGTTCCATGTCAAACAATTTGTATTTGACAGACGAACTACCACAGTTTAATACTAAAATTTTCATAATTAATGACGTGCTTGATCGGAGGTAATTACCACCATTTTAACTATATCTTCTACACTGCAACCGCGCGACAAATCATTTACAGGAGCAGCCATACCTTGCAAGATAGGACCTAATGCCACTGCACCCGACATGCGTTGGGTTAATTTATAGCCAATATTGCCTGCATCCAAGTTGGGGAACACCAATACGTTGGCAGTTCCACGCAAAGGACTATTGGGTGCTTTTTGAGCTGCTACTTTAGGAACAATGGCTGCATCCAATTGCAATTCGCCATCAATTACCAACTCAGGAGCTAGCTCGCGTGCTATACGGGTAGCCTCAATCATTTTATCGGCCGATTCGTTTTTAGCGCTACCATGGGTAGAAAAACTTAACATAGCCACACGAGGCATCATACCTGCCAAACCTTGGGCAGTAGCAGCACTAACAATAGCAATCTCTGCCAACTGTTTCGCATCTGGATTAGGTGTTACAGCACAGTCCGCAAACAATAACATACCGTCATCGCCGTAGTGGGTAGGCGTAATCATCAAGAAAGCACCCGATACCACACTAATGCCTTTTTTCATTTTAATGATTTGCAAAGCAGGACGCAATACATTGCTTGTGGCATTTTGTGCGCCAGCCACTTCGCCATCGGCATCGCCATTTTTTACCATTAAGGCTGCCAAATACAAAGGATCATCTACCTTTTTATTGGCTTCTTCTATGGTCATCCCTTTATTTTTGCGCAATTCGTACAACAATTCTACGTACACTTCACGTTTTGGGTCGGTTGCAGGGTCAAATATAGTGGCCTTTGCAATGTTTTCTAACCCCCACTCGCCTGCTTGTGCTAACAGAGCATCGCGTGAACCAATTAAAACCACTTCTGCTAATCCGTCGCGTAATAGAATATCGGCGGCACGCATCGTTCTTTCTTCGAACGATTCGGGCAATACAATGCGTTTTTTATTCGCTTTTGCCCTGGCAAATAATTTTTCTAAGATATCCATATCGATAATATATTATGTCGTTTGTCGCTAGTCGCTAGTCGTTTATCGCTAGTTTGAGTACAAAATTAACGATTATAAATGAGAATAAGGACAGATTATTCTATTTTATTTCGCGGATGATACATTAAAATAGTTTCCCGCAAATACTGAGCACCAATATGCGTATAGATTTCGGTAGTTTGTATGCTGCTATGCCCCAACATTTCTTGAATAACCCGCAAATTGGCACCACCCTCTAGCAAATGAGTAGCGAAGGAATGCCGCAAAGTATGCGGACTGATTAAGGTTTTAATGCCTGCTTGCAACGCACATTGTTTAATGATGGTAAAAAACATTTGGCGCGTTAGCATGCCGCCACGTCGGTTCAAAAACAACACATCGGCACTTTCTTTTTTAATAACAGGAAGGGCATTTCTATCAATCAAATACAAACGAATATCGTTAAGGGCAGTTTCTGATATAGGAATAAGGCGTTGCTTGCTACCCTTCCCTTCTACTTTTATAAAACCCTCGTCGGCATAAATGTCCGATATTTTGAGCCCAACCAGTTCCGACACCCGCAAACCGCAACTATACGCCACTTCTATCATGGCCCTGTTGCGTGCGCCTTCTGCCTTGCTCATATCGATGGTTTGTTTCAAGGCATCAATTTCATCGACCGATAAAACCGATGGCAATTGCCTGCCCAGTTTGGGCATTTCCAATAAGGTAGTAGGATTTACATCAATAATTGATTCGCGCAGCAAATAACCATAAAACGACTTGATGCCCGACATCATACGTGCTTGCGATCGGGCCTGAATACCCAATTCTGCCATGGTTAAAAAGAAAGCTTGCAACTGCTCGTACGTAGCCTGCTGATACGACACACCTTGCTCTTGCAAGTAATCCAACAACTTGGACACATCGGCTAAATAGGCCTCGATGGTATTGGCCGATAAAGACCTTTCTAGCAACAAATAAGCATGGTATCGTTTTAATTCAGCATCCATTTACTGCAAAGCCTTTTGCTGATTGTACACCGGATTGGCATACATCTGATACATTTTGTTGCGCAAGAATGCATCGTCACGATTGGGAAGATCTATTTTTTGGAGTTGTTTTTCGATATATGCCAAGAAGGTTTGCTTGTCTTCTTCGGAATATTTATCGGCAAATACCTGATTTTCTGACAACAAATCGGCTGCCACGTAATTATTTGGAAACAAATGGTAGCTTGCATGAATCATTTTGTCGATGGCCGCTGCTGCCACATCGGCTTGCATGGCGCGTGGCACATCGTTCCAAGCATCGGGCACTTCTAGCGGCCCGGCTACCACATACGATATCCTACCTTTATAAGACATAATACCGGTTTGCATGTTCAACAAATCGTCGGCTGGTTGCTTTTTGTAGTTAGCATCGTCGCGTTTTTGTTGATATTCCTTGGCTTTTAGGTAGTCGCAAGGATCGTATTCGTAGTTAATAGCAATAGGCGCTATATTTAGGGCACGTAATTTTTCTACAAACGTACCTTCGCCACTCATATTCAACATCTTAATAATAGCTGGAGCGGTAATATCATTGGAATCTTTGGCACGTCCTTCGCGTTGGGCAATCCAAATGGATTCGTTTACTTGCGTTAAAACGTAACGCATATAGGCCGACATGTGTTTGGAAATAAGCAATTGTTCACGCACGCCCCCATCGCGACGCACCACAAAACTTTTATTTAAGCGAACCGCCCATTCTATCCAAGGCTTGATAAGCAAGTTATTACCGATGCCTATTTGGGTGGTTTGAAAACCATTAAAAAACAACATGGCATTCAAAAAGGCCGAATCCAACACAATGTCTCGGTGATTGGTCATGAACAAATAAGCGGCCGACTTGTCTAATTTTTCTGCACCCACCAACTGAACACCAGCAGTAGTTTTAGCCATTAACGCTTTTAACAGGCCAATAATGTAGGTAGACTGAAAATCATAAACGGTTTGCAAAGAAGGTGCAGTTTGCTGCATCTTTTGCATCAGTTCGGGGCCTAACAACATTCCCAAAACTTGCTGAACCGTTGGTTCTGCTAACAGCTTAGGCAAATACACGGCCACTTCCGAATCGTCAAAACACCTAATATCGTTAAATTCTACTGGATACTTCATAATTTATGCATCTTAGTTTGTATGTTAACAAAGATACGTAAAATAAATGAGAAATAGGATATTTGTTTTTGAATAATCGTTTAGTCGACTTGCGACCTTTGACCTTCGACTAGCGACTGCTAGACTGTTTGCTGAGCGATGAATTGTAGTAGCGGGCATCGCCCGTAACTTCTTTACCGGCCCAAATAGGCATTTCAAAGGCCTCGTCTTCGCTTTCAAGTTCAATTTCTGCTAGCAACAATCCCTGATGAGCACCCAAAAATTCGTCCACTTCCCATATTTTTCCACCCACTTCTACCTTATAACGTATTTTCTCGATGGGCGGATAAAGGCTTAGTTTCATCATCTGGCGAGCATCCTCTAGGGGAATTTCGTACTCAAATTCGGCACGCGAAAAACCCGTTGTTTTGCCTTTGATGGTAAGGTACGCTTTATCTTCGGCAATGCGCACGCGCAAAGTACAGCCGTTTTCGGCCAAATATCCTTGCTGAAAATAACACCCTTTATTGGGTTTTACCCATTGGGTTTTGTCTACTAAAAATTTACGTTCAATTTCTATCATATTATAGCGGGCTGCGCCCTTTGGTGATGCGGCGGGCAGTTCGACAAGCTCAGTGACCGTTTTGCTTCTGCGATTCAACGATTAAACAACAAGCGACGAATGACGAGTGACTATTCTATATTCTTGCGCAAGCGTTTTAAATATTCTTGCAACTTAACGGTGTCTTTTGAATCGATTAACGCCAACAGATCTTTTAATTCTTTGCGAATGTTTTCTACTTGGCCCGATGTAAAGGGATTGAACAAAATTTCGGTAAGCAAATAATCGTCTTCCGAAAACAATCCACGTGCTATGGCCATGTGCTTTTGAAACGTGGTACCAGGAGCATCTTGGTGCTTCATCACGGCGGCAAATACCATGGTCGACACAAAGGGAATAGAAAGCGAGTAAGCAATGGTTTCGTCGTGTTCTACAAACGTGTACTCAAAGATATTAAGGTGCAGACTTTGGTACAAATCTTTAAAGAACACCTTACCCATGTGGTCAGACTCGGAAATAATAATGGCGTTTTGTCGGCTCAAATCCTCTAAATTGGCAAAAGTAGGGCCAAACATAGGGTGGGTAGACACATAACGCATGCCACAGTTGGCATAAAATTCGGGCAAACCCGTTTTTACCGAGGCAATATCAGCGATAATGCACGTTTTGGGCAAATAAGGCAATACCGCTTTAAAAGCATCAATGGTATGGTTAAGCGTTACACAATTGATAAGCAATTCTGGTTCAAACGCTTGCACCTCATGATAAGTGGTCATACGATAAGTATTGAACACAAAACGTAGGTTTTTAGGATTGACATCAAAAATGGCAACCTCGTGATCCATACACAATACATCGGTAAAAAACGTGCCCATCTTTCCGGCACCAAGAACTAGAATCTTCATTAGTTAAGGTTTAGTGGTTATGTAATTCATAAAATGGATTACTTTATGATTTCCATTTGAATACGCACTGATTCTTCGTGCACCGCCTCTAAGTATTTACGAATAAAATCGGCCGACATACCCAAACGTTCGCCCATGATGATGCGTTTTTGCATAATTTCGTCGTAACGACCGGTTTGCAAGACTTGCATGTTGTGCTCTTTTTTGTACAAACCAATTTCGCGCGAGATGCGCATACGTTTGGCAAGCAATTCCAATAGTTCGTTGTCGGTGGTATCAATTTGCTTGCGCAAGGTACTTAAACTTTCAGATTCTTTTTTCATATCACGAATAACTAGGGTATCGATTACATAATCCAAGATATCGGGAGTAAGCTGTTGCGCAGCATCGCTCCAAGCCTTATCGGGATTACAATGCGATTCGATCATTAAACCATCAAAGCCCAAGTCCATGGCTTGTTGGCAAAGCGGCGCAATTAGTTCACGTTTACCACCTATGTGCGATGGGTCGCAAATAATGGGCAAGTTAGGATAACGACGACGCAATTCGATGGGAATGTTCCATTGGGGCAAGTTACGATAAATTTTCTTATCGTAGGTACTAAATCCACGATGAATTGCACCCAATTTGCGAATTCCTGCGTTATAAAGGCGTTCCATCGCACCTATCCATAATTCAATATCGGGATTAACAGGATTTTTTACCAGAACTGGAATATCAACACCTTGAAGGGCATCGGCAATTTCTTGCATAGCAAATGGATTGGCCGATGTACGGGCACCTATCCAAAGAATATCAATGCCGTGTTTTAGGGCTTCCTCGATGTGTTTTGCAGTAGCTACCTCGGTGCCGACAAACATACCTGTTTCGGCTTTAACACGTTGCAGCCAAGGCAACCCTTCTACGCCAACACCCTCAAAACCACCGGGTTTGGTACGAGGTTTCCATATTCCTGCACGGAATACAGGAACTCCGTTTTTAGAAAGTTCAACGGCGGTTGCCATTACTTGTTCTTCGGTTTCGGCACTACAAGGGCCTGCAATAATCAAGGGGCGTTCGGCACTCATGCCGGGTAGCGCAATGGGTTGTAAGTCTTTCATATTGTTTAGTTGTTGAGTCGTTGAGTCGTTGAGTCGTTGAGACGTTTTACTCTCTCTAAGGCTTCGGCAAGTTTGGTTTCGGTGGCACAAAGCGAGATGCGAACGTAACGCGCTCCGTTGCTGCCAAAAATAAAGCCAGGCGTAATAAACACGCGTGCTTGATGCAAGATTTTTTCGGTTAGTTCTTCTACGTTGGCATAGTGTTCGGGAATCTTACCCCACACAAACAAGCCTACTTGATCTTTTT
This sequence comes from Paludibacteraceae bacterium, assembly GCA_017646225.1. GTDB lineage: Bacteria > Bacteroidota > Bacteroidia > Bacteroidales > Paludibacteraceae > Enterocola. The sequence goes on from JAGCMZ010000266.1 coordinate 8,809, forward strand.
GGCAAGTACAGCCCAAAGCCTCCATAATTTGCTCTGCCACAGCACGACGTTGGCCATACAATTCCATGTTCATGGCCTCGTGCCAAGCATCATCGTTGTGCAAAGCAGCTGCTGCAGCCAATTGCAAGGGTTTGAACATACCCGAATCAACATTCGATTTTACTTTTAGCACCCACTGTATAAAGGTAGCATTGGCAGCCATCATACCTACACGCCAACCGGGCATATTGTGGCTTTTACTCATTGAATTCAGCTCGATGCAGCACTCTTTGGCTCCATCAATGCTCATCATGCTAAGTGGTTTTTGATTGAGTATCAGGCTATAAGGATTATCGTTTACCACTACAATGTTGTGCTTACGTGCAAAATTAACCAAGTTTTGGTACAACTCTACGCTAGCATTGGCCCCCGTTGGCATGTTGGGATAATTGGCCCACATGAGTTTTACACCCGACAAATCCATTTGTTCTAAGGCCTCAAAATCGGGGTACCAATTATTATCTTCTTTAAGGTCGTAATATACCACCTCAGCCCCCAACAATTTACTTAAGGCCGAATAGGTAGGATAACCCGGATTGGGTACCAACACCTTATCGCCTGGATTAACAAAGGCCAAGGTTACATATAAAATGCCTTCTTTAGAACCAATAAGGGGCAAAATTTCGGTGGCAGCATCTAAGGTTACGCCGTACCATATTTGGTAAAAATCGGCAAAGCCCTCACGTAACTCGGGAATACCTATATAAGGTTGATAACCATGCACGTTGGCAAGCGGTGCACTTTCGCATAGAGCCTTAACGGTTTGCTCTGATGGAGGCATATCGGGACTACCTATGCCCAAACTAATTACGTCCATTCCTTGGGCGTTCATGGCGGCTACTTCTTTTAACTTGCGCGAGAAGTAGTATTCTTGTACGGTTTCTAATCTTTTAGCTGGTTGAATCATATTTTTTTTGACTAATCGGTGAATCAGGTCGGCGCTTCATCTTCCGACTTGGTTTCCGGTCGGGATTTTCACATACAAAAACTACAAAATGTGAACTCGCTTCGCTCAAACAGCACATTTTGCTTAACGTTTTTGCACATAAAAATCTATTTCCGCCCTCCACCAAATG
>JAGCMZ010000267.1 GCA_017646225.1 Paludibacteraceae bacterium
AAATTACGTGGTTTGGCACCTATTAACCGCTGTTGTGGCACAAAAAAATATCGCCTCGCACAGGTTGTTCCAAAAAATGGGGTATGTGCAAAGCGGTGTATTAAAAGATTACTTCAAAACGATAGAGGGCTTTGAGGATGCCACTATATATCAATTGGTTTTGTAAGCAAATTTTACTTCTTTCAACTCTTCGTTGGCTTTAACAATTTTCTTTTTCAAATCGTTTTTGTAAGCGGCAAATTGCCCGTTGATGTGGCTGTCCGATAGGGCCAACATTTGAACGGCAAGCAAACCTGCATTCATGGCTCCGTTAATAGCAACGGTAGCTACAGGAATTCCGGGAGGCATTTGAACCATGGCCAAAAGGGCATCCATGCCTTCTACGCTCGATTTGATGGGTACACCAATAACGGGTAGGGTGGTCATAGAGGCAATAACACCTGCTAAGTGCGCTGCCATACCTGCTGCTGCAATAATCACTTTAATGCCTCTGTCGGCTGCATTTTGGGCAAAATCTGCCACCTCGTCGGGCGTACGGTGTGCCGATAGAGCCTGCATTTCAAAAGGAATAGCAAACTCGTCCAAAACTTTAGCGGCTTTTTCCATGATGGGCAAATCGCTGGTGCTGCCCATGATAATACTAACTACTGGTTTCATACTTTATTTAATTTTACATTGTAATTCAATGGGATAATGGTCGGAATAGGGTTGTTTGTTTACCTGAAACGACAAGGGTTCTATCTTGTCATCTGCAAAGATATAATCTATGCGGAAATGATACAAGCCCTCGTGAAAGGTATTGCCAATGCCCCAATCCAGGTCTAGAAAGCAATCGTTATCGTCGCCACGCAAGGTTCTGTACACGTACGACGTAGGAACATCGTTTACGTCGCCACAAAGCAGTGTTGGGTATTGATCTTTTTTCATTTTTACAACTGCTTCGGCTTGTAACCCTCTTTTTTGCGATGCTTTGGCCAATTTGTTATAGATGCGCTTAATGATGCTGGTCTTTTCTTGACTGGCGTAAATTTCTTTTTCTTCGCGGGTGAGTCGATTCGACTCCAAGTAACAGTTAATTACTTGCAGTGTATCGTTGTTTATTTGAATGAGCGATGATATGGCTCCGTGCGATTTAGAATCGATTAATGCCGTTTCTTTTTGCACGATGGGGTATTTAGAGAATGTGGCCACCCCTTTTCGGGTGTTTTTTCCTACATAAAAAAAGTAGATGTGTTGGTAGGGGTAATTGCTGAATTCTTTGCACAATTGTTTAAGGGTGTGCTCGCCATGTTGCATTACCAGCACCTCTTGCAAGCACAGTATGTCTGCTTGGCAGTTTTTTAGGTAGGAGAGTGCATTTTTATCTTGGGTTTCGTAAAAATTAAAGTAATGGACGTTGTAGCTACTAATGCTAAGGGTGTTGCCATCGTTGGTGGTGTTACTGCCCGATAATCCCAAGTTTCTTAAAACATTGGGGATAGAAAGTAAAAGCACTACGGCAATCCATATAGAAAAGTAAAATTGTTTGCGAACCAGGCAGATAATACCGCATACAAAGGTAAAAAACAGCGCATACGGAAAAAGCAGATTCATGCTACTAAAAATGTTGAAAGGCGATAGCGGCGGGATGTATGGAATAAGCAAAGTCATCCCAAGAAACAAGGTGGCAATGCTGCCAATCACCATCCAAATGATATTTCCTGCAGTTTTCATTCCTCTTTTTTACTTAAATCGAACAACGATTTTTTCTCTTCTGCGGTAAGGTTTTGATAACCCGACTTTTTGATTTTCTCTAATATCTGGTCGATGCGTTCCTGGCGGATTTTTTCGCGTTCTTTTTGCTGTCTGTTCCATTGGGCATCGCTCATATTGCGGCTATCGTTTACTTTTACCTTGAACTTTTTGTGTTTTTTATTGGTTGGCCAATTGTTGACAATCCAATCGATAATGGCAGTAATGGGTTTGCTCAAGTCGTGTCCATTTTGGTAGCATGCACCAAATAAGAAACCCATACATGCGCCTCCCAGGTGCGACAATGCGCCGCCTGGATTGAGCGAATTGAGCCCTAAAATATCGATGGTCAAAAAGATGAACCCAAGGTATTTTAGTTTTACCTCGCCTATTAATGCCAAGCGTACAGGATTGTTGGGGGCATAACCTACCGATGCAAATAAAATGGCCATAATAGAGGCAGATGCGCCCAATAAGTAGTTGGTCTCGATGTAACTTTTAAAATAGGGGATAAGATTGAATCCTGCCAAGTAAAAAAAAGCTCCTGCTAAACCGCCCCATAAATAAACGGCTATCAATTGCTTTTGGTTGTAATAAAAAAGGAACAAACGCCCTAGATAATACAGCGCAATTAGGTTGAAAATAGCATGAATAAAGTCGGTGTGTAGGAACATGTAAGTGAGTACCGACCAAGGTTGGTCTACCAATTTGGGTAGGGATGCAGGTACTTTTGCCCAATCCAGCCAATCGGTAGGCATGTCCATGTAGGTAAACACCAAATGGGTTAACTTTAAAACAACAAACAGGCCGATGTTGATGTAGATGAGTCGGGTTAAGAAATTACCTTCCTTAAAGCTTTCTTTTATGTCGTTAAAGAAACGATTCATGTTAATAAGTTAGTACAAATTTCCTTTCTTTTTCCAAAGCAAGATAAGAATGCCAGCAAACAGCATACCGCCCAAGTGAGCAAAGTGGGCAACGCCATCGCTAGAAGGAATAACACCCATAAACAGTTCGGCAGCAGCATACAAAGCTACAAAGTAGGGTGCGCGTATCGGTACGGGGAAGAAAATTAGCACCATGCGAGCCTGTGGAAACAAAACGGCAAACGCCAATAAGATACCAAACAAGGCACCCGATGCACCCACGGTTACAGGAGCATTGAGCAGCATATCTTTTAGTTCCCATAATTGACTCATGGGTATGATGGTATGCTCGGTTAGGTTGTTGAGGTAGGGCATTAACAAGTGAATGTCTTTGGTGCTGGCATACTGATTAAAGGCCTCTACGGCTGGTTGTAGGCTGTACATCCATACCAACTCTTGAATGATGGCAGCACCAATTCCGCTTACAAAGTAAAAAATCAGGAATTTTTTAGGCCCCCAATAGAGTTCAATGTTTTTACCGAACATCCAAATACCAAACATGTTAAAAAATAGGTGAGATATAGACGATGTGTCGTGCAAAAATAGGTACGTAACCAATTGTACGGCGTTGAATTTCTCAGATTCCCAGTAGTGTAATCCTAGCAAATCCACTAAGTCGATCCCCCATTTAGGTAGGGTAATGCTAGCAATCCACATCAATACGTTAATGATGATTAGGTTCTTAACGATGGGTGGGAAATTAGGGTTAATTGGTTTATAGGTGTTCATAATAGGTAGTTTGAGGTGCAAATATACTATTTTTTTCGCTTTCTTGTTCTTCAACTCTTCTTTATTTACTATCTTTGTTAGCGCTTAAAATACATGCGATATGAGTTGTAATGTTCC
>JAGCMZ010000268.1 GCA_017646225.1 Paludibacteraceae bacterium
CAAGATTCCTTCTTTTTCAGAAGCATTTACTTTTTTAGCAGCATCCTTCAACGCAACATCTAAATCGTCTTCAGATAGGTTTTCAACCAAAGCAATAGCAGCTTCTAAATCTGCTTTTAGGCTTTTAATGCCTAGCTCTTCGCCAATTTCTTGAACTAGTTCTTGTTCAAACTCGTTGTATTCACCATCAGCCCATACTGCTGCAGCAAGGAATGATGCTAATACCTTTGATTCTGTTTTCATAAAATATTTTTAATGGATATTATTCAATAACTACAAATTCTGTTCTACGGTTTTCTGCCGCCATTGGATCGGCCGCTTTTTTGGGTTGTGTACTACCCAAACCTTTGAACGATACACGACCGGCATCTACACCTCTTTCGTTTACCAAGAAATCTACAGCTGCTTTGGCACGTGCTTCTGATAATTTTTGGTTAAACGTAGGGTCGCCTTCGGCGGAAGTGTGACCTTGAATTTCTAACTTAAGACCTTCATTAGCATTGATAACTTTAGCTAAATCGTGTAGTACAAATTTGGCGTTTTCTGTTAAATCTGCTTTGCCTTGCGCAAATTCTGCTGCATTAAAGTTCTTTTCGATTTCGGCAATTTGTTGAATAAATAGGGTGTCGCGAATAATCACCGTTTTTTCTACCTCAACCACTTTTTCTACTTCAACTACTTCGGTTTTACGACAAAATGTTAGAAGCAACAATAACAAGATAGCAAGAGCAGCAATCAACCCCCAAACCCATGCTGGAATGCCTTTTTTAGTGGGCACTGGTGGAACATAGCCATTTAAGTATTCCAAGCGGTAACCACCACGTTTACCCCAACCTTTTTCTGCTGGAATAAATTCTGCCACCTCAACATCGTATAGTTTAGCTTGTGCTACAATTTTTGGGAAATTGTCTTTTGTCCACATAATATTGTAGAAGGTAATTTTGTCGCCATTTGACAGGGTAACGTATATGTTCTTTTCAAGAACATGCGCTACATGTTCATCATCAAACGTTGTTTTTGTAGCTTTTGCTTTTTCTTTTATATTCTCAATGGTATCCCATAGTGGTTCTTCTGGATGACTATCTGTGAACGCCTTGCGAGGAAATGCTTTGTTGATATCTTCTAATGTAGCATGTGGATACATTTTTGTATATGCATCTACAATACCAAGCGCAGTCCAATATTGCGCTTTCCCGTAAACTCTTACTTTACTTGCCATAATATTCTTATTTAATAGTTAATTAGTTTTTTCTCTTAGCACAGCTACTTCATCACCTGTAAATTATTTCCAAACCCCTTTTTTGCAACCGTTTTTCTCACATTCTTCGTTGAATGCAGCCAGTGTCTTTTCGTCATTAGCTCCACTGGTGTAGTATCTGCTTCCATCTGCTGTTGTATAGCATACTTGAGCGTACAAACCAAATACGGTATCGAATTCTTTTTCGAGCGATTTGATTTTTTTGTTGCCAGAAATACTAATATCACCACCCGAATCTGCACGCCTAACAGATGCTAGTGTTCTGTCATCTGGAATTCTAGCTGATAAGGTTTCTCCTCTTTTCACCATATCACGTCCATAACTATAGCAAACCCACAAGTTGAGATATGGAAATTTTTTATTAAATTCCTTGCGTAATGTTCCTACTTTCTTATTGCCAGACACCGATATTTCGGTTGCTTTTTTAGCAGGTTCGGCCTTTTTAGCCGTGGTAGTTTTTTTAGCGGGAGCTGCTTTCTTAGTTGTGGTAGTTTTTTTAGCTGTTGTGGTTTTCTTTGCAGCTGCTGTTTTCTTTGCGATTGCCATAATTGTAATTTTTTAATAAGTGAATAATAGTTAGTTATTTTTTCTTTCCGAATATTCCTTTTAAAATAGCGCCACCTATTTTGCGTTCCAAACCTTGTTTGGTGGTAGGGACTCCTACTTTTCTAGCGACTTTGGTTTTTAAGCCCGATATACCTATTGCTCGCTTAAGCGAAAAACTTAATCCTGGAATTCTAGCCATTGTCTTTTAGTTTAAATAGTACTCTGTTTTAAAGTATTCTTTGATTGGTTTTGAAGCTAACACCTCTACCCAAACATAGTTTGCATATCGTGTGCGTTCGTTTTCAAAACCCAAATAAATCACAGATTTGCCTTTCGCTGGGATACGACCAGTGCTAGATTGCATACCCATAATGGAATGATTGATATCGTAAACGATATTTCCATTTGTGTTGCGGTCATTAAATTTTTTAGCATGAGAAGCACTGTTGAACACGTACATATTGATGTAAGCATCTTCTTCGCGCAAGGGCGTATAATCGCCTAAAATGGTTTTGATAATACCCGAACTCTTATTTGACTCATACACAGGGAGTCCAAGCATCTTAACCTTACGATACGAAGTATTCATATTCTCTCCAAACTCACCATCTGAAGAACGATCTGCTTCGTTGGTAGAAATACGCATGCTGTACAAAATATCTGTAGCACCTGCTGGCACTTGAATAGGTACTATACCACGATATGTACCTGAAAATGCAGCCTTCAGCTGACCACGTAATGTAAATTTACGGGGCTCGTCAAAGATTTTAATCATTTCTATACCAGGAGAAGACCAAGCTAGGAAGTCACCTTGTTTGGCTTCTACCGTACGCTCATTAACCTTTACTGGTGTGAGTCTTTCTATTGTAGTAGTGGTATAAGCAACTGCAAAATCAGCGTATTGTGCGTTAGATCCGGGATTAAATTCGACTAAATAAATAGCTGAATTTTCTATTGGCATACTAAAATCGAAATTGGTTCTGCCAGAAAAGGTTTTAAGCGTAGAACGCGAATCGTAGTTATAAACTTTTACCGTAGCGGGAGACTTGCATTTTATTTTAACATATAGCTTGTCACCCCTTTTTAGGTAAACAGGGTAGGTAACTTTCTTTTCCACCAAACAATCTACATTGTCTACCACTGGCACGTACAATTCGCTCAAATGGGTGGTAACTGTGGTATAAATATCGTCCTGTAAACGTTCAAGTCGATGTTGCAACTCTTCGCATTTGGCAACAGAAGCCGAGTCCAAACTAAATGGATCGTAGGTATAGTTTAATTGTTCCGATAATTGAAGTAATTGGGTGGCTTGATTATAGTCCAAACTAGTAACACGCCTCAACGATCTTTGCACATCCCTAGCCAACGACAATGTTTTTTGGTAGAGTTCTAACTCGTCTTCATCTAATTGTCTCTTAATCTGCAAGCAACCTACCACTAGCAATAGGCACAGAAAGAAACTAGTATTTTTTATGAATTTGTTCATTGCTTTGATTTTTTTACAAAACTAAACAAACTCAAAATACGTGTCAAAGTCCTTATTAGTCCATATTTTCGGGGGGGGGGGGGGAAAGTGAAAAAGTGCGTAAAATTAAGGCCGTTAGGCAAAAAAAGAGGCATATTTTGTATATGCCCTTTGTGTTATTTATAGATAATCGACCAAAATAGTTTATTATTTCTTAAGTCTTACCGTTAGCAGTCCTTTTCTAGAACCTGCCACGTAAGAGGTAGGTTGGTGGCCGTCGCGCAAAAGATTGTCGAGATACATGGGATGTCCTTCTAAAAAGCACATGGTTTGAAAGGTATCACCCTCTAAAATTTTGGCATTAGCACTTTGAATTACCTTGTAGGTATTTTGACCTAGATACCTGAATACACAATGTCTGTTGGGCAACCAAGTTACTTCTATTTCTTGGCCTGCTTGTAGGTCTTCTGAACGAATACCAGACTCTATAAACTGCACACTCTCTTCGTCTTCTAATGTTTTAAGGTGCTCTAAATAGCCCTCAAAGTCGTTAAATCCTAGGAATTTAGATAGCAAACAAAGGGTAGAACGACGGGTGGTGTCTGCCCCATCTATGTATCCCCATAATCTTTTAAGTGTAGTGGGCGAGATATTTTCGTGCAGACGTTCCCATACCACTCCTGCCAAGAACTCAAAGTCGTAAGGTGTTTTGATTTGCCTGTTGACTTCATTCTCGATGTCTTGACGTAACGATACTATTTCTGGTGAGTATTTATTCATAGCACTACAAAGATAGTATTAAATCTAATAGGTTATTTAGTTCTTGTTAGTCCATATTTTTATATAGCACACGAATGAAGTACGGACTAAATAGGGATAATTTTTATTTTTGGTAGAAATTAAAAAGAATATCTGTACCTTTGTAGCATTATAAAAAAACAATAAATATGAGAACCTATACTTGCGCTGCCGATTTGGGCGATATTAAAGCGGCTGTAAAAGAAGCCCTAGAAGTAAAAGCCAATCCTTTTAAATGGGATACCATGGGTAAGAACAAAACCCTGTTGATGGTATTTTTTAACTCTAGTTTGCGTACTCGTTTGAGTACCCAAAAAGCGGGCATGAACTTGGGCATGAACACCATTGTACTAGACGTAAATGCTGGTGCATGGAAGTTGGAAACCGAACGTGGTGTTATTATGGACGGTGATAAACCCGAACACCTATTGGAAGCCATTCCAGTGATGGGTAGCTACTGTGATTTGATTGGTGTGCGTTCTTTTGCTCGTTTTGAGAACAAGCAATTTGACTACGAAGAGGTAATTCTAAACCAATTTATTAAATACTCGGGTAAACCTGTGTTTAGCATGGAATCGGCTACTTGCCACCCCTTGCAAGCCTTTGCCGACCTTATTACCATAGAAGAATACAAACAAGTGGAACGACCCAAAGTAGTATTGACCTGGGCTCCTCACCCACGTGCGCTGCCTCAAGCGGTGCCTAACTCGTTTGCCGATTTTATGAATGCGGCCGATGTAGATTTTGTAATTACCCACCCAGAAGGTTACGAATTGGCTCCTGAATTTGTGCGTGGTGCACGCGTAGAATACGATCAACGCAAAGCCTTTGAAGGTGCTCACTTTATTTATGCTAAAAACTGGTCGGCCTACCAAGACCCCCACTACGGCCAAATTTTGTGCCAAGACCGCGCTTGGACCGTTGATACCGAAAAAATGGCGCTTACCGACAATGCTTACTTTATGCACTGCTTGCCTGTTCGCCGCAACATGATTGTTACCGACGATGTAATTGAAAGCGAACGCAGCATTGTAATTCCCGAAGCTGCTAACCGCGTAGTATCGGCTCAAACCGTTATTAAACGCATGTTGGAAGCGATGTAACCCTTCGACAAGCTCAGGGACCGGCTCAGGGACTGGCTCAGGGACGGTTCGGGGACCGATAACGGTGAGTCGGTGAACTAAATAACAAAAAGGCGACCATAATGGTCGCCTTTTTGTTTATTTATTGTCTTCGAGGATTTCCTTTATTACTTTGTCGTGGAAGTTTTGGCGGATGTCTACGTCTTCTTCGCGAAGCAAGTAACCACCTTTACCAATAACGGTTTTTCCGTCTTTAAATTTGGCCGATGTGAGCCTAAATTTCATGTTGTCGTAATTGGTACCGTACACATCTAAGCCCGCTCGTATGGGTTTTAAAAGGGCGATGTGGAAATCAAAATTACCAGAAATTCCTTGAGTACCCCCTACTCCTAAACGGTATTTATCCATCGACACCATAAAGGGGAAGATTTCTATTTCGTTGTTTTTTACCAATAGTTCTACCGATACACTGTCGATGATGTTGCGTGTTTTTTTACTAAACATCAACATTTTGGCAATTTCGGTAAAGGTTTCACCGTCCATCAACACCAAACTATCGCCCCGTAACCATGCTCCAGCATTAACGGTGGGCAATTGAATATTCATAGCAGAGTCTAATTGCGCATTGGCCGATAGCTCGCAGGCTACACTGCCATCGAACGAACGCAACATAGGCATAATGCTATCCAACTCTGGCAACGCATACACCAAACTGCCTATTTGCACACTATCCATATCTACCGCCACTGCCACATCGGCATTTTTAACGTCTTTGCAGGTATAACTTACGTGCATAGCCGCTTTACCTACTTGGGTGCTAGTAGAAAGGTTAGCAATACTCATAACCTGATCCTTAACACGTACATTACCCGTAAAATCGGCTAACTTCATTTTGCTAAACAGCACCGTATCTATTTGGGCATTGAATCGCAAATCTAAATTTTTGGGCAAAACCACCAAGGCTACACCCGACAACGAATCGACAGCCATGTCTTGGGTTTCATCGTACAAGCCCAATGTATCTGCCTCTGCTAGCAAGGCATTGTCTTGTGCTACCAAACTATCGGCTGGCATGCTTTCTACCGCAGTATTGGCAGCTCGTAACAATTGATTGATATCCAAACGTCTCGATTTTAATTGCAAATCGGCATGTAACGTACGTCCATACATTAAAAAGCGACGAATGTTGTCTACTTGCCCCGACAAACGTATATTAGAACGACCCATGCGCAAACGCAAATCGTCCAAATGCAAGGTGTCATCGTTAAAATCAATGTCTACCTTGGTTAGTGATGTACGCAAGGGGAAATAAGGATCGCGCATGCGGAACGATTTTAGGTACAAATGCCCCTTGCTGGTAAAATGTTTCAGGTAGTCTTCTGACATCTGGCTGCTATTGGCCACTTTCATGCCTATTTGATACAAGCTGTCTAGGTTAATCACTTTTTGATCGCTATCTTGTATCTTAACACGTTTATTGCCCACCTTTTTGTGGGTTCTAAAACGAGGGGTGGCATCGAACGTAAGGCTGGTAGAATCCAACACCATACCTGCTTTGGGCGACGACCATAAAAGCGAATCAAAATAGAAACGCACAGCACCTGTTGGCACAAATGTGTGTTCTCTATTGGGCATAACGCTGGTAGATACCATGGCACGTTTTGCCTTAAATATAAGGGTGTCGTTGGCCACACCATCAAATCCTTTGCAAGAGAGCGATACGCGCAAACGAGGCGCCTTGTTTCCACTTAAATCGTCTGCCAAAAAGCTAGCCGATAATCGTTCAATATTGGCGCGAACATTGCGACGATTTCTAACACTCATATCGCTAAAAGAAATACGTGCATTTACCAACGAGGTATCAATGCGCGAAGAACGTCTGCCAAATTTAACACCCGTATTGGTAAACAAACTTGCCCTAAGTGAATCTACTTTTACAAATGTTCTTGCTTGGGGAATATTTACAAAAACATCGTCGCCCGTTAGGGTACTTTGTGAATGAAGGTGGTAGATTTTTTTCTGCAATAAATCCGACAAATAGAACTGAGCATTTATATCGGCATCAATCAACCCTTTTACGCGCGAACGCTCGTAGAACGGATATAGTTCGTTCAGTTCCTTTAAGTTAAGGTGTCCTTTGAAACGCAAATCCCAATGCTCGCGTTTTTGCTTGTACTTAGCATCTGCCTGCAAGTTTAGGTGCGATTGACCACTTTTAAAAATAAAGTTCTCTATTTTTAGGTAGGTAGAATCTTTGCTATTGGGATGATAGGCCGCCTTGGCATTTAATTGCAAACGGTCTATTTTTTCTTTACGGCCTTTGGCGCTACCTTTTAAATTGTTCAATGCCAACGATGCTTGCACCGAGGGAAGTTGTTTGTTACCATAAAAACCTTTGGCAGCGGCTTCAGCTTCAACACCCCCACTTAATCGGATACCCTTAAAATAAGGCGATAAATTTTTAGGCAATACGGTCAGTATCTTTTCTAATTTTGGGGCATGCATTCTTACGTTGGCATCTACATAATAGGTACTATCTGATTCGTAAATATGTGCCAACCCATCGGCAGAAAGTTCGGTTTCATCGAACAAAATAGAACACTTGTCTATAGCAAACTTTGTATACGTAGTATCTGCCTTGGCCTCTACTTGCAGTTGCAATGGTTTGCCCACAATGGCCAACAAAGAATCGCTCATGGTTACTTGTGGTGCATCAATTTTCGCTTTTAAGGCTACACTATCGGCATGCATCGAAGCATCGGCCATTAGGCTAAACTGATGAATGGCATAATGCGCATTGGCAGGTTGCTCGTTGTAAGCAATGCTATCAATGTTCATTTGCAACAAGGCACGCATTTGCAAAGGAGTATATACTGCTTGGCCATTTAGTTGTATTTGTTGCACCGAAGCTTGGTAATGAGCCGTATCGTTTTGGTAAAAAATAGCCCCGTCAGCTAAACAAAGCGTATCGACATACACAGGAGGCAAGGGCGATGATGCCGTGGTATCGGGCTCGGAAGGAAGCATCACATCCCAATTGTTGGCTTGGGCAGTGGTGCGGGCAAATACACGTGGACTGCCTAGGTAAAGGTTGCATATACGCAATTCATCGTTCGATAAAAAATCGCCTACATTTATACAAGCATGCAAACTATCGGCGCACAAAAGAGTGTCTTTGGGCGTTAACACATTGCTGTACACCACCACCTTGTTCAAGGTTAAGGACACATGGGGCCACGTACTAAACAAGGTGTAATCCATATCGCCTATTTCTACCTCTGCATGGGCATATTCGGGTACTACCATCTTTAATAGTTCGGAACGAACAGAAGGTGTAATGGCTATGCGCAATGCTACAAAAGGCAAGGCAAGCAGCAATCCCAACGAACAAAGAACAATGATGGATATTATCGCAGCTTTTTTCATGCGGTAGTGACGATTTTAAATAGTTTATCGTTTCGGCGCAGCACCTCGGTAGTTTTAATGGAGAACACATCGCCTTTTTTAACCTCATCAACGGGTTTTAAATCTAATCGAAGTTCGTCGATGGTAGCCTCGTAAGCACCTGTGGTTTCGCCTGTAACCAAAATTTTATCGCCTATTTTTAGGTTTTGGGTTTCTAAGATGCATTCGGCCACCCCTATCTTTTTAAAGTAATTGGTAATTTTTCCAATGTACATTTTCTTTTCTACTGCCGACGAACCATAACGGGGGCTCCACTCGCCCAAACGTTGGCCCAAGTAATAACCGTTCCAGAAACCACGGTTAAATACGCGCGATAGGCTATCGTCCCAAGCAGCTATTTTTTCTTCGCTAAAGGTGCCGTCTAAACAGCTATCAATGGCTTCGCGGTAAGCACTGACTACATGCTTAACGTATTCGGCACCACGGGCGCGTCCTTCTATCTTGAATACCCGTACACCCGATTGCATCATTTTATTGATGAAATGGATGGTTTTTAAATCTTTGGGCGACATAATATAGGCATTATCAACGTCTAACTGCACATCTCCTTCTTTATCTAAAACGGTATAAGCCCTGCGGCAAACTTGCATACAAGAACCACGGTTGGCACTGCGGTTAAACTCGTGCAAACTCAAATAGCATTTGCCCGATACGGCCATGCACAACGCCCCGTGGCAGAACATTTCTATGCGTACTTTTTTGCCATTCTTACCGCAAATATTTTCTTCTTGGATGGCTTGGTAAATTTTGGCTACTTGGTCCATGTTCAACTCGCGCGCCAACACCACCACATCGGCAAATTGGGCATAGAATTTAAGGGCTTCTACGTTTGCTATGTTTAATTGGGTAGATAAATGCACCTCAACACCCTGGCTACAAGCGTATTGCATAGCAGCCACATCGGCTGCAATAATGGCCGATACACCCGCTTCTTTGGCGGTATCAACAATGGCACGCATGGCTTCCAAATCGCCATCATATAACACGGTATTAACCGTTAAGTACGTTTTAACGCCCTTTTCGTTGCAACGTGCCACAATTTGGCGCAAATCGTCGTGCGTAAAATTACTAGACGAGTGGCTGCGCATATTTAATTTTTCGATGCCAAAATACACCGAATCGGCACCTGCCTGCAAGGCTGCTGCCAAACTCTCCCACGACCCCACTGGGGCCATAATTTCGTAATCCTCTCTACTACCCAACAAGGCTGGGTTTACTAATGTTTCTGGGTTCATATAAAAGGGTTTTTATACAAAAGCTATACTTCTAAACTAGATTAGCTTACAAAGGTAGCGTTTTTTAGGTTTTTTTTTGCAATGGTTTGCAAAAAATCATTATTTTTGTATGATGTTGATATACACGACTATTAACAATACCATAGCTGCAATTAACTCAAAAATCATAC
>JAGCMZ010000269.1 GCA_017646225.1 Paludibacteraceae bacterium
ATCCGCATGATTTCTTACGGTGGTAGCAACTTTAACGTATCGTTCTTGATTCAAGCCGACAACAAACAACGTGCACTTAACGCACTTAGCCAAAACTTATTCAACTAAGATTATGAAAGGAAACTTTCCGATTGATAAATGGAATGGGGTGCAAACTCCATTCTATTTTTACGATATGGCCCTACTAAAAAAGACCCTAGAGGCCATTAAAAAAGAAACCGAACAATACGGTTTTTGCCAACACTATGCCATTAAAGCCAATGCCAATCCTCGTATTTTGCAAGAAATTGCTAGCTATGGTTTTGGAGCAGACTGCGTAAGTGGTGGCGAAGTGCAAGCTGCGCTTGATGCTGGTTTCCCTGCCGATAAAATTGTATTTGCCGGCGTGGGCAAAGCCGATTGGGAAATCAACTTGGCGCTAAAAGCCGATATTTTCTGTTTCAACGTTGAATCGATCCCCGAATTACACATCATCAACGAATTGGCAGCTGCACAAAACAAGACAGCACGCGTTGAGTTTAGGGTAAACCCCAATGTAGATGCGCATACCCATGCTAAAATTACCACCGGTTTATCGGAAAACAAATTTGGCATCAACCTGAGCCAAATTGCGGGTGTTTTGAAAGAAGCACAAAGCCTTGCCAATATTGAGGTAGTTGGTTTGCATTTCCACATCGGATCGCAAATTACCGATATGTCGGCATTCAAAGACTTGTGTATCAAAGCCAACGAACTGCAAAGCGACCTAGAAGCACAAGGTTTCACTTTTGCCAACATGAACTTTGGCGGCGGTTTGGGCATTGATTACCACCACCCTAACCACATTAACATTCCCGACTTTGCCAACTATTTTGCCGTATTCAATCAACTGGTAGAACGCAGAGAAGGCCAAGCACTTCACTTTGAATTGGGTCGTGCTGTAGTAGGTCAGTGCGGTAGCCTTATTAGCCGTGTTTTGTACGTAAAAGAAGGCGAAGTGAAGAAATTTGCCATCCTAGATGCTGGCTTTACCGAGCTAATCCGTCCTGCTATGTACGATGCTTACCATCGCATCGAAAACCTTAGCAGCAACCTTGCTGAGCAAACCTACGACGTAGTAGGTCCTATTTGCGAATCGTCGGACGTATTTGGCAAAGATGTACCGCTAAACGAAGTGCGTCGTGGCGACCTTATTGCTCTGCGCTCGGCAGGTGCTTACGGCGAAGTAATGAGTTCCATGTACAATTTGCGTCAATTGCCAAAAGCATATTTTTCGGATTCGATTGAATAAACCATGAACACCTATCTAATAGACACTTGGATTACCCTACAAGAAACCTGGTTAAATAGCCTTACCATTCAGGTTGTTACCATTGGTTTGGTGGTGTGTTTACTGATCCAATGGATTTACTATTTGGGTTATTTTACCCGCATTTTCAGGTACAAACGAAAAATTCGCAAAGGGAAAGTTGGATACAACACCGAAATTCCACCCGTATCGGTTATTATTTGTGCCCGTAACGAAAGCATCAACCTAGAGAAATACCTTCCGATAGTATTGGAGCAAGATTATCCCGAATACGAGGTAATTGTGGTAAACGACCGTTCGTTTGACGATACCGAAGATTTGCTCAAGTTGCTAAGTTATCGCTACAAACACCTTAAAAGCACATTTATTCCCGACAGAGCCAAGTTTATTGACTCTAAAAAAATGGCGGTTACCTTGGGAATCAAATCGGCATCGCACGAGGTATTGTTGTTTAC
>JAGCMZ010000027.1 GCA_017646225.1 Paludibacteraceae bacterium
AAATGGTCGAAGATATTTTGCCTGTTGTACTAAAAGATTTAGATCCACATTCATTGTACGTACCCAAAGACGAGGTAGAAAGCATGAACGAAGACTTGGAAGGTAGTTTTAGTGGCATTGGCGTGCAGTTTAACATCCAAAACGACACGGTTATGATTGTGGATGTGATTGCAGGTGGTCCCTCCGAAAAATTGGGCATTCTACCAGGCGACCGTATTGTAACGGTAAACGACAGTAATTTTACGGGAAAAACAATCAGCAACAATGCTGTAGTAAAAAAACTGAGAGGAACCAAAGGAACAAAAGTCAAAGTGGGTATCAAACGTAACGGAAGCGATCAAATTTGGGATTATACCATTACACGCGACGATATTCCCGTAAATAGTGTGGACATTGCTTATCCCATTAGCGATGGCATTGGGTACCTCAAAGTAAGCCGTTTTGGTGCCAACACCTATCAAGAATATTTAACGCAACTAATGTGGTTGCGCGAAAAAGAAGGATGCAAAGACTTTATCATCGACCTGAGAAACAACTCGGGGGGCTATCTACATGCAGCCATCTTGATGGTAAACGAATTTTTACAACGCGGACAACTCATTGTATATACAGAGGGTAAAGCTTTTAAACGCGAAGACGCTTATGCAGATGGAACTGGACGATTTGCACACAACCGCATTTGCGTTTTGATTAACGAATGGTCTGCCTCTGCCAGCGAAATTTTTGCCGGTGCTATTCAAGACCAGGACAGGGGTTGGATTATTGGTCGTCGTTCGTTTGGCAAAGGATTGGTACAGCAACAAATGGACTTGCAAGATGGTTCACAATTGCGCCTTACCATAGCCCGTTACTACATTCCATCGGGCAGATGCATTCAAAAACCTTACAAGCAAGGCGAAACCGACCAATACGAAAGCGATTTAACCCAACGTTACGAACACGGCGAGTTTTTTGTTCAAGACAGCATTGTACAAAATGATTCGGTAGTTTACTACACCAGTTTTGGACGTAAAGTGTACGGAGGTGGTGGCGTAATGCCCGATTATTTTGTAGGACAAGATACCACCCAATACACTCCCTACTATCGCCAAGCATTTAATTCAATGGCTTTGTACAACTTCTGTTTTAACTATACCGACAAAAACAGGGCTACCCTTAAAAAGTACAAAACCTGGCAAGAATTAACCGCCTATTTGGAAACAACCTCTTATTTGGAGGAATTTATTCAATTCGCAGAGAAAAAAGGCATTACACGCAATGATAAAGAGATAAAACAATCGGAAAAACTCATTGTAAATCAAATACAAGCCTACATTTGCCGGAACATTTTGGGCGACAAAGGATTCTATCCTGTACTCAACCTAGACGATGAGACCGTGCAAAAAGCGGTTGAAGTGCTCAACAGTGACGAACATTCACCCGAAAGTAAGGAAAAAAAACTCTTGCTTAACCTGTAAAATGATTCATGTAAGAGAAATATTACAGCAGTATTGCCAAGGTAATCAAGCCTTGTTTGATATTCTTTGGAGTCATGGCAACAGCGTGGCACAAAAGGCCTTGCAAATAGCACGTTTGCACCCAGAATGGGCTCTAAACGAAGATTTTATCTACGAGGCGGCACTTTTGCACGACATTGGTGTAACCCAATGCGATGCGGCGGGCATTCATTGCTACGGTACCCATCCCTACATTTGCCACGGCTATTTAGGGGCCGATATTTTGCGCCGTTTAGGACTAGAAGAACATGCCCGTATTGCCGAGCGCCACACAGGAACAGGGCTTACTGCCAACTACATTGCCGAGAAAGGACTCCCCTTGCCTGCTGGACGCACGTATGCTCCCGAAACCCTCTACGAACAACTTATTTGCTACGCCGATAAATTCTTTTCTAAAACCAAACTGGGCCAAGAAAAGAGCCTAGAAAAAGTAGAGGCGTCGCTCGCCAAATGGGAGGACGCCTCGCTACAACGTTTCAAAGCGTGGACGCTTACATTTTATCCGGAACACCAATTCCCAACAAAGCCATCGCTTGTTTAATTACTTTTGCCACGTTACGCGAAAGCACAATACGCATAGCACGTACCGCTTCGTCTTCTTCTTTTAAGATAGAGTAATCGTGGTAGAATTGGTTGTACTCTTTTACCAAATCGTAGGTATAGTTGGCAATCAACGATGGGCTGTATTCTTTGCCCGCTTGTTTAACCACTTCGGGGAACGAAGCCAACGCACTAATCAAGGCAATTTCTTTCTCGTTCAACTGAACATCGCCCAAATTAGCCGACAAGTTTAGTTCGGCAGCTTTGCGCAATACCGATTGAATACGAGCGTGCGCATATTGAATGAACGAACCTGTGTTGCCGTTAAAGTCGATGGATTCTTTGGGGTTGAAAGTCATGTTTTTGCGAGGATCTACCTTCAAGATAAAGTATTTCAAGCTACCCAAACCAATGGTGGTACAAATAGCATCAATTTCTTCTTGCGATAGACCATCAAGTTTACCCAACTCTTTCGATATTTCGGTAGCCGTTCCTACCATTTCGTCCATCAAATCGTCGGCATCTACTACAGTACCTTCGCGGCTCTTCATTTTACCTTCTGGCAATTCTACCATGCCGTACGAGAAGTGTACCAGGTCTTTACCCCACTCAAAGCCCAAACGGTCTAACAAAATAGACAACACTTGGAAGTGGTAATTTTGTTCGTTACCTACCACATAAATCATTTTGTTGATAGGATAATCGTTGAAACGAAGCGATGCTGTACCTATATCTTGGGTCATGTACACCGATGTACCATCGGCACGCAACAACAATTTTTGATCCAAACCTTGGTCGGTCATATCGGCCCAAACAGAACCGTCTTCTTTGGTAAAGAACAAACCTTTGGCCAATCCTTCGTTTACTTTTTCTTTACCTACCAAATAGGTATCCGATTCGTAATAGATTTTATCAAAATCAACACCCATGCGTTTGTAGGTTTCGTCAAATCCGTCGTATACCCATTGGTTCATGGTTTGCCATAGGTTACGAACCTCAGCATCGCCTGCTTCCCATTTGCGCAACATTTCTTGCGCTTCTAGCATCAATGGGGCATTTTTCTTGGCATCGTCTTCGCTCATGCCATCGGCCATAAGGGCTTTAATCTCTGCTTTATAGGCTTTATCAAACGCTACGTAGTAATCGCCCACTAGGTGGTCGCCTTTTTTACCTACCGATGCAGGAGTGGCACCCGCACCAAATTTTTGCCAAGCCAACATCGACTTGCAAATATGAATACCACGGTCGTTCACAATGTTGGTTTTGATTACCTTGTAACCGTTGGCTTTCATAATTTCGGCCAAGCTATAACCCAACAAGTTGTTACGAATGTGACCCAAGTGCAAAGGTTTATTGGTATTGGGCGATGAGTATTCTATCATTACCAAAGGCGATTGGTCGGTTACAGGCACCAAACCATATTGCGCATCGGCATCTACCTTGCGCAAGGTATCCAACCACGAACCTTGTTTCAATACAATGTTCAAAAAGCCGTTTATTACGTTAAAATCGGCTACAATCGATGCGTTTTCTTTTAAATACTCGCCTATTTCTTGAGCGGTTTGCGCAGGATTTTTGCGTGTTAGTTTTAGCAAGGGGAAAGTAACCAAAGTCCAATCGCCTGCAAATTCTTTTTTTGTTTTTTGCAAGGTGATTTGCGACTCGGCAGGTGCACTTCCATACAATTGTTCCACTCCTGCTATAATAGCGTCTTTAAGTTGTTTTTCCATGTATATTATTTATTGTTGATTAGCTTCGCTCATGATGAATCGTTGAATCGTGTAATCGTGGATTTGCGATTTAACGATTTAACGGTTTAACGATTAATTTTATCGCTGAGTTCGGCACCGGCTTTGAATTTAACCACTTTTTTAGCCTCGATGGTCATTTTTTCTTGGGTAGATGGGTTCACTCCTTCGCGAGCAGCACGTTCTACTACCTGAAATGCACCAAATCCAACCAAAGCCACCTTATCGCCATTTTTAAGGGCTCTAGAAACCGATTTAATAAAGCCGTCCAAGGCTTTTTTTGCCATTACTTTGCTAATGCCGGCATTGGTTGCCATGGCATCAATTAATTCTGTTTTGTTCATTGTAGTATGATTTAAGGTTATTTTTCCTCTTTTTGTATGCCATGCAACTTAGCCAATCTCTCTTCACGATCGGTCACTTCCTTGGCTTTTTTCGCATAGATAATCAGTCGCAACGATTGTCCGTAACTAAAGTAGTTAATCATCCAGTTAAAGAACACAA
>JAGCMZ010000270.1 GCA_017646225.1 Paludibacteraceae bacterium
AAAAATGAAAAGTGCACGTACCTACTTGGCGGCTTACGCTTGTATCAGACAACTTAGCTTTGGTTACTTGGATATGGCATGGCACACGCTTACAGAACCGTTTGACGGCAGTGTGGAGCAGTTTGAGCGTATGGCGTGCCAAAAAACGGCGTTTTTTGGGCCCACGGCTGGGGCGTGCATGAGTACGCAGTTTAACCACCTGTTTGCGGGCGGGTATGCTGCCGGGTACTATGGCTACAAGTGGGCCGAGGTGCTCGATGCCGACGCCTTTGCGGTGTTCAGCTCCCACGGAGGTATCAACGCCGAAATAGGTAAACGCTTTAAAGACTGCATTTTAAGCAAAGGCGGCACCGAGCACCCCGCACGCCTATACGCTGCGTTCAAAGGGGGCGAGCCTACCATCGACGCCCTTTTAAAGCGCGATGGAATCAAGTAGCACTTTGTGCTGACTAATCGGCGAATCGACTAATCGGTGAATCGGTGTTTAGTCGTTTAGGCGATTTAACGATTATACGATTATACGATTTAACGTTGCGAAGCAACAAGCGACGAACGACAGTTATTTGTAACACTTTTGTAATATTAAACCTCTTTTGTTGATAAATTTACAGCAAAAGGGGCTTTTTATTTCATTTCTTTTCAAACGTTTGAAATAGAAACAAACTGACAATCAGGCCCAACGGTACTATTATTCTTTACATTTTTTAAAAATTTCCTTTGCCCTATTAAATAAAAACATTAACTTTGCGATTGTGCGTGTAAAAATCACACCTTATTAAATAAGCAATTTAAATAATTATTAATCTTATAACCTCAATTATGAAATTACAAGTTAGTAATGTCAATTATCCTAATTGGCGCCCTGTAACGGTGAAATTCCAAATTCCCGAAGAATTTGCCAAATTACAAGAACTTTCTAAAAACCTTTGGTGGGTTTGGAACTACGAAGCTACCGACTTATTTGAAGAAATGAATCCAGAATTGTGGATCAAAGTTGGCGGTAACCCTGTCCTATTGCTTCAAAAACTTAAAAACGACGACTACAAAAATCTAGCTAAAAACAAAGCGTTCATGAAACGTATGAACGATGTTTACGCTAAATTTAAAGCATACATGAACGTTAAACCTAGCAAAAAAGTTCCTTCTGTAGCTTACTTCAGCATGGAATACGGTTTGACCGAAGTGTTGAAAATTTACTCTGGTGGTTTGGGTGTATTGGCCGGTGACTACTTGAAAGAAGCTTCTGACTGCAACGTAGACATGATTGCTATCGGTTTCTTGTATCGCTACGGTTACTTTACACAAAAACTTTCTATGAACGGCGAACAAATCGCTGAATACGAAGCTCAAGCTTTCGAAAACCTTCCTATCGAACAAATCGTTGACGAAAACGGTAACGCTGTAACCATCAGCTTGCCTTATCCTGGCCGTAACATCTACGCCAACCTATGGCGCGTAAACGTAGGTCGTATTTCGTTGATCTTGTTGGATTCTGACACCGAATTGAACAACGAAGCAGACCGCGCTCTTACTTCTCAACTTTACGGTGGTGACAACGAACACCGCTTGAAACAAGAAATCATGTTGGGTATTGGTGGTATCGCTGCTTTGAAACGCCTAGGTGTTGAAAAAGAAATTTATCACTGCAACGAAGGTCACGATGCATTCTTGAACGTTCAACGTTTGATCGACTACTTGCGTCAAGGTCTATCGTTCAACGAAGCAATGGAAGTTGTTCGTGTATCTGGTTTGTTTACTACCCACACTCCAGTTCCTGCTGGTCACGACAAATTTGACGAAGGTTTGTTCCAACACTATATGAACGACTATGCAAACCAACTTGGTTTGTCTTGGACCGACTTCATGAACATGGGTCGCGAAGTTCCTGGTGACTTGACCGAAAAATTCTCTGTAACTGTATTTGCTTGCAATACTTGCCAAGAAGTTAACGGCGTTAGCTGGTTGCACGGCAAAGTATCACAAGATATGTTCAAAAACATCTGGCAAGGTTACTTCCCAGAAGAATCTCACGTAGGTTATGTAACCAACGGTGTTCACTATCCTACTTGGGCTGTTTCTGAATGGCAAAAACTACACGACAAAGCATTTGGCGAAGAATTCCGTGGTGACCAATCGAACACCAACATTTGGGAAAAAATCTACAATGTTGCTGACGAAGAAATCTGGGAAACTCGCAAAGTGTTGAAAGGCAAAATGATTGATTACATCAAAGCTAAATACACCGAAAGCTGGTTGAAAAACCAAGGCAACCCATCGCGTACCATGAGCGTATTGAACGGTATCAATCCTAACGCTCTTACCATTGGTTTCGGTCGTCGTTTTGCTACTTACAAACGTGCTCACTTGTTGTTCACCGACCTAGAACGTTTGGCTAAAATCGTAAACAACCCTCAATACCCAGTTCAATTCTTCTTCACTGGTAAAGCTCACCCTGCTGATGCTGGTGGTCAAAAATTGATCCAAAACATCGTTGAAATCTCTCGTCGTCCTGAATTCGTAGGCAAAATTATCTTCTTGGATAACTACGACATGGCTTTGGCTAAACGTTTGATTTCTGGTGTTGATATCTGGTTGAATACTCCTACTCGTCCATTGGAAGCATCTGGTACTTCTGGCGAAAAAGCAGAAATGAACGGTGTTCTTAACTTCTCTGTATTGGACGGTTGGTGGTACGAAGGTTACCGCGAAGGTGCTGGTTGGGCTTTGACTGAAAAACGTACTTACCAAAACCAAGCACACCAAGACCAATTGGACGCTGCAACCATCTACCAAATGTTGGAAGAAGAAATCATCCCATTGTATTTCAGCAAAAACAGCAAAGGTTACTCTCCTGAATGGGTGGGTTACATCAAAAACTCGTTTGCTAAAATCGCTCCTGTATACACCACAAAACGTATGTTGGACGACTATATCGATCGTTTCTATAGCAAACAAGCTAAACGTGCTAAAACTTTGAAAGCTAACAACTTTGGCAAAGCTAAAGAAATCGCAGCTTGGAAAGAAAAAGTAGCTAACGTTTGGGATAGCATCGAAATCTACGATCCAAACATCGACAGACACGCTAACCTAGTAGCTGATTCGAGCGAAGTTAACTCGCTAACCATTACTGCAGACGTTAAAGATGCTTCTTTGGCTGACAGCTTTGGTGTTGAATTGGTTACCTTAAAGAGCGTAGATGGTGTAGACAAACTACACAAAGCATTCGAATGCAAATTGGTTCGCAAAGAAGGTTCTAAGATCACATTCGAAGGCGACTTCATGTCGACCGCTGGTGGTGCATACAAATTCGCTTTGCGTTTCTTCCCAAAATCAGCAGATCTTCCTCACCGTCAAGACTTCTGCTACGTACGTTGGTTCTAATAATAAACCTACATACAACAAAAAAGGTCTCCCAATTGGGAGACCTTTTTTTATTACATTTGGCACATGTACTAAACTAAAACTCGGTGGGCGAAATATTGTAGGGACGCACGGTCGTGCGTCCGCAAAAAAAAGGCCGATTCAAAAGAATCAGCCTTTGGGTGTAAGACGGGGCTCG
>JAGCMZ010000028.1 GCA_017646225.1 Paludibacteraceae bacterium
GTTAAAGGATTAGAGGTAAAATTCAATTTGATTCCTTTTCATCAAATACCCAATGTAGGCCTCACACCTACCCCCATGGCACAAATAGAACAATTTCAAAACCAGTTGATGCGTCGCGGCATTAGTGTTACCATCCGCAAATCGCGCGGACAAGACATCGAAGCAGCCTGTGGTATGTTATCGACTAAACAAAATAATAAGGCATGAAAAAACTATTTTATACCCTAATTGCAAGCAGTTTGCTATTGGCTTCGTGCGATAGCAATCCTACCCTGCCTACCGCTACAGGAACGGCCAACGAAGTGCTAATGGTAATTAACGAAGATGTTTTTAGAAGCAACGTAGGCGATTCCATTATTCAGATTTTGAACCACGATGTGCCTTGCATGCCTCAATCGGAGCCCATGTTCAACATATCGCGCACCAATTTTGAAGGATTTACCTCTATCATCAAACCTGCCCGCAACATTTTAATGATTGATGCAGGCAGAGCTTACTCAAAGGTAAAAATCAAAACAGAAGAAAACAAATGGTCTAAACCACAAGCCATTATGACCATTCAAGGCCCTACCACAGAAGAGGTAGCCTTTGCCATTGGCAAATACAAAAAACAAATTGCCGATTATTTTGAACTAGCCGAACGCGACCGTGCCATCAAACACCATCAACGCTACCACGAAGAAGACATGATGGCCAAGGTACAAGAACATTTGGGCTTTCACATTGACATCCCTAAAAATATGGTGCGCAGCAAAAAAGCCGAAAACTTTATGTGGATTTCGAACAATGCTGGCAACATGAACCGCAACATTGTACTTTACACCTATCCTTATACCGAAAAAGATGCATTTAGCCGCGAAAAATTATTGCAAAAGCGCGATTCGGTGATGAAATTACACATTCCAGGTCCTGTAGAAAACTCGTACATGACCACCGAATACAAATTTGAGCCTCCTATTTGGGGCGAAACCGCTACCGCTAGTAAACAGTACGCCATTCGTCTGCAAGGCATGTGGCGCGTAGAAGGCGACTTAATGGGCGGACCATTTGTAAGCATTAGTTGCTTGGATCAAGAAAATCAACGCATTATAACGGCAGAAGCCTTTATTTATGCGCCCAATCAATACAAACGCAATGCCATGCGTCAGCTAGAAGCAGCATTGTACACCATTAAACCCGAATAATTATGGATAAACTAAAAATTGGTATTACCCACGGAGATATTAACGGCATTGGTTACGAAGTTATTTTAAAAACCCTAGAAGACAATCGCCTTACTGAATTGTGTACCCTTATTGTATACGGTTCGCCCAAGGTGGCTGCCTACCATCGTAAATTAACCGATGTCAACCTAAACTTGAACCTAATTAGCAAACCTGCCGATGCCAACCCATCGCGCGTAAACATTATCAATTGCTGTGGCGACGAAGTAAAAGTAGACCTTGGCAAATCCACTACTACTGCTGGCGAAGCTGCCTTTGCCGCCCTAGAGCGTGCTACCCAAGACTTAAAAGAAGGCGAAATTGATGCCTTGCTTACCGCGCCCATCAATAAAAATAATATTCAATCGGCTCAATTCAGTTTTCCAGGTCACACCGAATACTTGGAACAACTATTTGGCCAAGAAGGCGATGCTTTGATGATTTTGGCCAACGACAAACTACGTGTTGCCGTGGTAACAGGCCACGTGCCCATTAGCAAGGTATCTAGCTTGTTGACCACCGAAAAAATCATCACCAAAATAGAACAATTCAACTTATCGTTACAACAAGACTTTGGCATTAGCAAACCCCGCATTGCCGTACTAGGTCTTAACCCACACGCAGGCGATGGCGGCGTATTGGGCAGCGAAGAACAAGAAATTATTCAACCTGCCATTGAGCAAATGCGCGACAAAGGCATTATTTGCTTTGGTCCGTTGCCAGCGGATGGTTTCTTTGGCTCTGAAAACTATACCCATTACGATGGCATTTTGGCCATGTACCACGACCAAGGATTGATTCCTTTCAAAACATTGGCCATGGAAAACGGTGTTAACTTTACCGCAGGATTACCCATTGTACGTACATCGCCCGACCACGGTACTGCCTACGACAAAGCCGGCAAAAACCAAGCGAATCCTACTTCGCTTCGCCAAGCACTTTACATGGCAATTGATATTGTAAAACAACGCAACAGCAACGATGATAGCCTCTAACGAATTACAAAACATCAAAAATAAGTTCGGTATTATAGGAAACACGCCAGAACTACTACACGCTATGCAAATAGCGGTGCAGGTGGCTAATACCGATTTATCGGTGCTTGTAACGGGCGAAAGCGGTGTGGGTAAAGAAAACTTTCCCAAAATTATTCACCAATACAGCGCCCGCAAACACAACAAATACATGGTGGTAAACTGCGGTGCTATTCCCGAAGGAACCATCGATTCGGAACTATTTGGCCACGAAAAAGGTTCGTTTACCGGGGCCCTAACAGACCGTAAAGGTTACTTTGAAGTAGCCGATGGGGGCACCATCTTTTTGGACGAGGTGGGCGAACTACCCCTTGCTACACAAGCCCGTTTGCTACGTGTATTAGAGGTAGGTGAATTTATCAAAGTGGGTTCGTCGCAAGTGCTAAAAACCAACGTACGCGTTATTGCCGCTACCAACCGCAACCTACCCCAAGCCATTAAAGAAGGCAAGTTTAGAGAAGACCTATACTACCGTCTTAATACCATACACATTCAGATTCCCCCTTTGCGTCAACGCAAAGAAGACATCGTTCCCCTGTTTACCAAGTTTACATCAGAATATGCCGAAAAGAACAGGCGCCCTGCCATTACCCTTACTCCAGAAGCCCAACAGCTATTAAAAGAGTGCTACTGGCGCGGCAACATTCGTGAACTTAAAAACGTAGCAGAAAGACTATCGGCCATCGAAACCGACTCGCTAATCGATGCACACGTATTGCAATTGTATTTGCCCGATAAGGCAGAAACCAACCTACCCCAATTGGTGAATACTCGCCAAGACGAAGGCACATCGTTCAGTTCGGAACGCGAAATTTTGTACCGTGTTTTGTTCGATATGAAAAAAGACATGGACGAGTTAAAACAAACGGTAAAAACGTTGATGCAACAGCAAAAAGAAACCACCCCTAGCGTGCAACCCGCTGTTATCACCAACGAAACCAGTCTTATCCCAGTAAATCAATCGCACAACATAGAACCTACCGACGAGTTTATTGAGGTACAAGAATACCAAGAAGATCCCGGTTTATCGGTCGAGGAGATGGAAAAGAAACTCATCAAAGAAACCTTAGAAAAACACCACGGCAAGCGTAGCATTGCTGCCAAGGATTTACGCATATCAGAACGCACCTTGTATCGTAAAATTAA
>JAGCMZ010000271.1 GCA_017646225.1 Paludibacteraceae bacterium
AATGATTGGTATGATGTACGCTTGTTTCTTCTTGACAGGCTTCTTGGCAGTTGTATCGGCAATCTGGCAATTTGTGATCAAATTGCAATCGAACAAAGGTTCTGCTATTAAAACCATCGCTTCGTTTGGTTTGGTAGCTGTATTGTTGGTTGCAACTTACTTTATTTCGTCTGGCGAAGAAATTCAACTTATTGGCGATGGTACTGTGGTAGGTGAAGAAACTGTTCGTATGGTAGACATGATGATCTATACCATCTATGCACAAAGTGTAATCGCTATTTTATTAATGATCTTTGGACCTTTGGCTAAAAAAATAAAATAATATCACTATGGGAAAGCAAAAACGTGAAGTACCTGAGTTAAATTCAAGTTCTACGGCGGATATCGCATTCTTGTTGTTGGTATTCTTTTTGATGACAACCTCAATGGCTGTTAACAAAGGTTTGGCGCGTCGTTTGCCTCCTCCTGTTCCTGCAGAGCAAAAAACAGAAGACTTAAAGGTAAAAGAGCGTAACGTATTCGTGGTGCTAATCAATAGCGAAGACCAACTATTGGTACGTGGCGAGTACACCCAATTGGCAGACTTGAAACAAAAAGCCAAAGAATTTATTAAAAACGCAGGTGATGATCCTAATATGCCTGAAAAAGAACCCGTAGATGTGGAATATTTTGGTACTGTAATGGTAACTAAAAACCACGTAATTTCGTTGCAAAACGACCGCGGTACTTCATACTCGGCATACATCAATGTTCAAAACGAATTGGTAGCTGCTTATAACGAGTTGCGTAACGAACTAGCGAAAGCTAAGTTTGCTAAGGCTTACGATGATTTGGATGCTGAACAACAAAAAGCTATCCAAAAAATCTATCCACAAAAAATCTCGGAAGCAGAACCTAAAAATTATGGAGGGAAAAAATAATGGGAAGATTTAGATCGAATTCATCATCTTCTGGTACACCAAAAATTAGTACTGCTTCGTTGCCCGACATCGTGTTCATGCTGTTGTTCTTCTTTATGATTGCAACAACCATGAAAGAAGTAGACTTTAAAGTAGGTATTACCGCTCCTGAGGCAACCGAACTTACCAAATTGGAAAAGAAAACCTTGGTGCGTTTTATCTATGTAGGTGTTCCTACCTTCCAATATCGTGCTCAATACGGTACTGAACCTCGTGTTCAATTGGACGATGCTTTTGCTGAAGTATCACAAATTGAAAACTACGTAGTATCGGAACGTTCATCAATGCCAGAACATGAGCAAGATTTGATGACCATTTCATTGAAAGTAGACAAAGATTGTAAGATGGGTATTGTTACCGACATCAAGCAAGCCTTGCGTCGTGCTTATGCGTTGAAATTGAATTATGCTGCTGTTCAGCGTGCTAATTCACAATACTAATAAAAAGTAATTATCTTTTTAATAGAGGAGGGTGGCATTGCTACCCTCCTTTTACAATTTTATCCCACAATATGCGAAAAATAACACTTCTTCTTGCTAGCTTATGTTCTATGTTGCTGACTTATGCCAATTCATCGGCATGGCAACAACCTTTAGATATCCCACTGGCTTTGAGTGCCAGCTATGGCGAGTTACGTCCAGACCATTTTCACGCAGGTCTCGACTTTAAAACGGAACAACGTTGCGGTCTGCCTGTTTATGCTGTTCAAGATGGTTATGTGTCGCGTATTGGTGTAAAACAATACGGCTACGGCAATTGTTTGTATGTAACGCATCCGGGTAGTGGATATACCACGGTTTATGCGCATTTAGATGCGTTTAACGATAAAATAACCGATTGGGTTACCAAATACCAGTATAAGCACAAACAAGCGCAATTCAATGCTTATTTACCCGATAGTGTTATGTGGGTAAAGCAAGGAGAGGTTATTGCCATTAGTGGTAATACAGGCTCGTCGGGTGGTCCGCACTTGCACTTTGAGGTAAGAGAAACCGATTCGCAATGCCCCATTGATCCACAACGCTTTTACAAGGTTCCCGATACTATACGACCTAAATTCCACATGATTGGTTTGCGCCCAATGGACAGCACGGGTGTGGTAGCAAATCAATGTGTCTTTAAATCGTATAATACATGGCAACAAGAAGCAGGTAATTACTTGGCTTCTGCTGTAGAGGCTTGGGGTAAGGTGGGCTTGGAGTTTAAAGCCTACGATTACATGAATGGTCAAAGCAATATTTATGGTTTAAAGTCGTTGCAAGTATTGGTAGACGATGTGTTGTTGTTTACCTTCCGTATCGATCGTTTCTCTTTCGACTTGGATAAGGCAATCAATGCCTTTATCGATTACGAAGAATGGATAACCGAAAAAGAATTGTTCATGTGTACATTCAAACCACAATACCAACCCATGAACATGTTCTCTTGGCACGGTGATGGTTGTGTGAACATTCAAGAAGAACGAGATTATCGTGTAAAGGCCATTGCAAAAGACTATGCAGGAAATACCTCTGTATTGAACTTTGTTATTAAAGGTAAGAAGATGGAAAGGCCTTTGATGTGTGCTCCGGTAGGGGAGTTGTTCCAGGTGAAATCGGCTAATTTCTTTCAGCAAGATAGCGTAACGGTTCAAGTACCTCGCAGAGCTGTTTACAACGATTTTTACTTTAGGTATGCAACCAGTGTAGATACCACCTTGCAAAAGAAAGTGTATTCACTGCACAACAATACCGTTCCCTTGCACAAGGCAGGCTATTTTAAGTTGCCCATTGAATCGGATACCTTGCAAAACAAAAAGCAATATTACGTGGCTTATAAAAGCCCCAAAGGTGCTTGGGGGCATGTGAGTGCAACCTATGCAAATGGTTGCATGGAGGGTAAATTGCGCAAATTGGGCGATTATACCATTTTGGTCGATTCCGTTGCTCCAAAGGTGACTTTGTTGTCGAAAAGTTCTACCAAACTTGTGTTGCGTTTGAGCGACGAATTAACGGGCATATCGGCATATAATACGTATGTAGATGGTAAATGGGTTCCTTGCTCTATCGATGCTAAAAATAAGATTACGTACACCTACGATGCTAGCAGAATTCAGCCCGGTGAGCATACTTTCCGAGTGGTAGTTTCCGACCCTTGTGGCAATACGACTACCTACGAAACCAAGGTTACCTTGGGTAGTAAAGGCAGTTAACTACAATTCTACGCAAACTTGCTCTACCTGACCGCCTAGGGGTGGGTTGAGTTTGCAAAGTTGCACTTGGATGCTGTCTATTCCACTAAAATGTTCTTTTACGGCTTGCTTGATGCGCCATGCTACGTTTTCAATTAGGTGCGAGGGTTGTTCCATCTCTTTTTTTACCACTTGGTATACCTCTAGGTAGCTAATGGCTTGTTCGATGGTGTCAGTTTCGATGGCTTGCGTGGCATCGTACGTAAAGGTAAGGGTAACGGTAAAGTGGGTGCCAACACGTTGTTCTTGTTCAAAGCAGCCGTGATGGGCATAGAATTGCATATTTTTAATGGTAATAGTAGCCATGTTTGTTGTTTTATTATCCGAAATACAAAGATAAGACATTTGTAATAAAACAGCAAAATTGCCCCTCCTTTCATTTTTTTATTGTATCTTCGTCTCAAATTTATAGCAAATGAAATTACTAGAAGGAAAAGTAGCTCTAATAACAGGTGCCTCTCGTGGTATAGGCAAGGCAATTGCCCTAGCGTATGCGCAGCATGGTGCTTCGGTGGCGTTTACGTATTTGAACAATGCCGAATTGGCAGCGCAAGTGGAGGCTGAGATTGCAGCCATGGGTGCAAAAGTGAAAGCTTATGCTTCTGATGCCGCTAGCTATTCGGGGGCAGAAGCCTTGATTCAACAAGTGGTGGCCGATTTTGGGACCATCGATATTTTGGTAAACAATGCCGGGATAACCCGCGATGGATTGGTAATGCGCATGAGCGAACAACAATGGGATGATGTAATGGATAACAACCTCAAATCGGCGTTCAATACCATTCATGCCATCACGCCTTTGATGATGAAAAAACGCTCTGGGTCTATTATTAACATGACTTCGGTAGTGGGTATAAAAGGAAATATTGGTCAAGTAAACTACTCTGCCTCCAAAGCAGGGTTGATTGGTTTGACCACTTCGGTTGCCAAAGAATTTGGTGCACGTGGTATTCGTTGCAATGCCATTGCTCCTGGTTTTATTGTAACCGAAATGACCGATGCTACCAGCGATGCGCAACGTAAGTTCTGGATTGATATGGTGCCTATGCGTAGAGGTGGTTTGCCAGAAGAGGTGGCTAATGTAGCCTTGTTCTTGGGCTCTGATTTGGCTAGCTATGTAAGCGGTCAGGTAATTAATTGTTGTGGTGGATTAACCCCTTAACGGGTCTTCTATACCAAAGTAAAATTGTCGGCGTGTTTCCACGTCGGCATTTTTTTTCGCATATTCTCAAGCCCTTCTTTGTTGAGAACAAGGGTTCGAATTTCTTCGGTGTGGTCGGTAAAACGTTCCAGTACACGTCCTCGGTAGTCAATAACTTGCGAACCTCCGCTGTATTGCAGTTGGTTGCCGTCTATGCCAACACGGTTGCAGGCACATACGTAAGCCTGGTTTTCGATGGCGCGGGCGGCTAGCAATGTTTCAAAAACAGTTTGGCGATTGGTAGGCCACTCGGCAATAACCAATAAAACGTCGTATTGCAGTTGCTGGTTGCGCAACCATACGGGGAAACGCAAGTCGTAGCAAATGGCCAGGGATAGGTTCCAACCTTTGTAGGATACGATTAGGTTGTTCTCTCCGGGTGTAAAATAAGTCTCCTCGCCGCCTAAAAACAGGTGGCGTTTGTCGTAAAAATGGGTGGTTCCATCGGGGAAAACAAAGAACCCTCTGTTGTAGTAATGGTTGTTTTCTTGGGCAATAAAACTGCCTACAAAAACGCATTGGTGTTGGTTTGCCCATTTTTGAACAGTTTGGATGGTAGTGCCGTTGTTGGTCTCTGCCAATTGGGTGGCATTGCTGCTAAATGCGGTAGAGAACATCTCGGGTAGCACCACAATATCGGTAGCAGGAAGCTGTTGTAAAAGTTGGTCAAAGTGTGCCAAGTTTGTGTGAGAATCTTCCCACGCAATATCAGCTTGCACGATGCTTACACGTAACTGTTCGCTTGTTTCCATTTATTCCAATCCAGTAAGAAACTTGTTAGGGTATTTTCCTTGGGCACCCACGAATATCGATTTAAACTGAATATAATCTTGTTCCTCGTTATCGGTAGGAGTGACGAGGGGTTTGATAATGACTTCTTTTTTGGCATAGTCCAATACCAAGGGAAGAATAGGAACGCCTGCTTTTTTGGCGATGTAGTAAAAGCCACGTTTCCAATCGGCTACGGGTCTGCGTGTGCCCTCGGGCGATAGTACCAAGTTCAGTTTTTCGCTATTCTTAAATAGTTCTGCCATTTTATCGGTCATGGAGGTGTTTTTGCTGCGTTTTACAGCAACTGCCCCTTGCTTTTTGAGCCACCAGCCAATACCCCATACTTTTACCCATTCTTCTTTAATTAAGAATGACATTTTAAAATCGATGGCCCATGCGGTTACTTTTCCCCAGAAAAAATCCCAATTGGATGTATGCGGAGCAAAACATACCACCATTTTAGGTTCCGTTGGAACCTCTCCTACAACTCTCCATCCTTTGCATTTAAGGATGAATTGGCTTAATTTGCGCATAGTATTATTTGCTTAAGCTTTCTATTTCTTTGCCAATGCTCAATACGTCTTGTAGCAAATCTTCACCTAATTTTTTGTAGTAGGCTTTTACCAATTTTGGGTTGTTTTTTGCATCGTATCTGCCTGCACGTTTTACAAACTCGTAGCTGTTGATTACAATTTTAGATACCAAAGCGTCTGCTTTTTCTTGGTCGCATTTAGGAACTAGGCAACTGATGGTAAAGCATTCGGTTAGTAATTCTGAATACAAATACACGATGTCTTTTTTAAGGTCTCTTCTGCTAGCCATAATTTTATAAATTAATCGGTGATTGGTTGTTTATTTATGGGTTAAAGATAGTAAAATAATTGTGCGAAACAAAATGGAATGTTACTTTTGTAGGAGAATCGCAAGAAAATGGCAAAGGTATTTCGTTCCTATTTCATCCTATTGTGCACCCTGCTGGTTTTGGTAGTGGGCGCATCGTCGTGTACCGAAGATAGCATCAATGTCGATGCCGATTTTTCGCTTGCTTTTTCTGCCGATACCCTTCGTTTTGATACCTTGTTTACCGACATGGGTTCTGCTACCCTTAAATTAAAGGTATACAATACATCTGCAAAAAAAGCCCATATCGATAACATTCGTTTGATGAATGCTCGATACTTTCATTTGAACATCAACGGCGTGGCATCGGACGAGGCAAACGAT
>JAGCMZ010000029.1 GCA_017646225.1 Paludibacteraceae bacterium
CTTCGGATATACCGCCGTAACATTTAGCCAGGCCACCGCACAGTATAATGCGGGGAAACATTTTTTGATTATATGCGTGGGCGGCTGCTTCTACCCGGGCATGCAGGGATGGACCAATTGCCCTGGATGCAATGCTAACAGCGTAGTCAACTATATTCACGCAGCACTAACCACCCTATTCGAGAACGATCTAACCAGCAAAACCATTGGTATTGTAGGCGTAGGAAACGTAGGCGGTCGCGTAGCAAAAATGTTGCAACAAAAGGGGGTTAAGGTATTGCTCAACGACCCACCAAGAGCGAAACAAGAGCCCAACATACCTTTCTTACCCCTTAGCGAATTGCAAGCGCAATGCGATGTAATTACCTTTCACGTTCCTTTGGCAAGCGACACCTATCATTTGGTGAATAGCACCTTTTTAAACGATTGCAAACGCACTCCACTTATTATCAATGCTGCCCGAGGCGAAGTATGCGACACCGAAGCACTCTTACAATACAACGGCGACATTGTACTGGATTGTTGGGAGGGCGAACCCAATATTTCAATACCCTTATTAAATAAGGTAAAGATAGGCACGCCACACATAGCAGGCTACTCGGTTGATGGCAAAGCGAATGGCACCCGTATGGCCGCAGAGGCCGTTTGTCGCCATTTTGGCATCGACAAACACATAGAAATCAACGTACCCGGTGAAAAAGGTACACCTTATTATATAGAAGGCGAAAGCAATGCCCTAAAAGCGCATCCCGAACAATTTGAAAGTTTTAGAAACCATTATCCAATAAGGAGGGATAATATAGTTTATTAGGAGTTAACAAGCGACAAGCGACATTCGACAAGCAACATACAAATGCGGTATTTTATCTATTTTCAATACAACGGTGCAAACTACCATGGATGGCAACGCCAACCCAATGGCATTAGCATACAACAGGTGTTAGAAGATGCCATGAGTACGCTCATGCGCACGCCCATTGCCTTAACAGGCGCAGGACGTACCGATGCTGGCGTACATGCCCGCTACATGACTGCCCATTTTGATACCGAAAGCACGTTGGATGCAGAACACCTTACCAAACGCCTCAATGTGTACTTACCTGCCGACATTGCCGTATTTAAAATAGAACCCGTCGAAAACGATTTACATGCCCGCTTCGACGCCCTTTCGCGCACCTACGAATACCACGTACACACGCACAAAGACGCGTTTATCAACACGCAAAGTTTGCAAGTACAACCCAACATCCGTTTTGATTTAATGAACCAAGCGGCTGCCACCCTGTTTGATTACATCGATTTTACCAGCTTTAGCAAACTACATACCGACGTTAAAACCAACAACTGCACCATTACACATGCCCTATGGACGCAAGTTTCGGACAACCAATGGGTATTTACCATTACAGCGAACCGATTCTTACGCAACATGGTACGCGCCATTGTGGGCACCCTACTGCAAGTGGGCACCGAAAAAATATCGATCGATGACTTTAAGCGCATCATCGAAAGCAAAGACCGCTGCCAAGCCGGCACCTCTGCCCCCGCCCATGCCCTGTACCTTACCGATGTAAAATATTGATAAACTGTCGTTTGTCATTTGTCGCTTGTTGCTTGTCTTCAATTCGGTCCCTGAGCTTGTCGACGTGTTGTTGACCGATAGGGAAAAAGGGCGCGAATTGAATCGATGACTCGGCCACGGACGCACGAGCCGTGCGTCCCTACTTTGTTTAGGCGATTCATCTTCCGACTTGGTTTCCGGTCGGGATTTGTACATACAAAAACTACAAAATGTGAACTCGCTTCGCTCAAACAACACATTTTGCTTAACGTTTTTGCACATAAAAATCTATTTCCGACCTCCACCAAATGTCGTCAGATTGCATCGCCTAAACGCCTAAACAAAAAATGTTAAACTACCTATATCGTTTGCGTGTTAAAATTATTCTTCGTATCTTTGACGCGATAATGTGTTTATATCAAACCCTAAATAATTTATTAACTATGAAAAAAATTGCTTTACTTCTTGGAGCTATTTTTGCCATGTGCTTGTCTATCAATGCTCAAGCACCTGCAAACTGTCCTGACATTATGCTACAGGGCTTTCACTGGGACTCCTATGGTGCTGGTGAAATGGACAAAACCTACGGCCGTACCAAATGGGCCGACTTAACCAGTCAAGCAACAGAAATTGCTGAAACATTTACCATGGTATGGCTTCCACCATCAGCAAAATCAAGCGGTGGTACCGGTTATCACCCCAAAGAATGGTCTAACCAAAACTCAGATTGGGGAAACGCAAACCAACTACAAACGTTGATCAAGACCCTTCACGAAAAAAATTGTAAAGTAATTGCCGACATCGTTATCAATCACCGCGATGGTAATTACAACTGGACCGACTTCTGCAACGAAAACTTCGGTACCTACGGAAACTTCCAAGACTTTTACGGCAAAAGCGCACAACTAATTTGCCGTGACGACGATGCAGCAAAAAGCGGTTATTCTTGTACCGGTGCTAACGACGCAGGTTATGACTATGTGTGCGAAGCATCGGGCGGCTACTGCGCTTCTCGTGACTTAGACCACAGCAACACCTATCTTCAAGGTGTTATCAAAGCCTATCTTAAATGGATGAAAAACGAAATGGGCTACGATGGCTGGCGTTACGACTTGGTAAAAGGTTACCTAGGTAAATACACCAAAATGTACAACGAAGCTGCTGGAGCATATTATTCTGTAGGTGAATATTGGGACGGCAACTATGATGCTGTAAAAAATTGGATTAACGAGACAGGAAAAACTTCTACCGCATTCGACTTCCCCAACAAATACTCAACCTTTAACGACGGGTTAGCTAAAAATAACTATGGTGCCATGATCAATGGTTACAAAGTACCTAATGGTCTTTGCGGTGCTGACGAAATGAAACGTTACGCCACCACATTCATTGACAACCACGACACCTTCCGCGATGGTAGCAAATACCAAGGCGACTGGACAAAAGCAAACGCAGTTCTACTTGCTCAACCTGGTATTCCTTGCGTATTCTATCCTCACTGGGAAAAATGCAAAGCCGATATCAAAAAAATGGCGGCTACTCGTAAAGCCATGGGTATCCACAGCCAATCTGCATGTACAACAGCTGGTGGCGGTTCATACTACCAAAGCACCACTACCGGTACCAATGGTACATTGATCTGCTTTGTAGGTAGCGGCTGGTCTGATCCTGCTGGCTATACCAAAGCTTGTAGCGGTAACGGCTGGGCATACTATACCAGCAGCCAAGTAGTGGTTCCTGACACGGGCGGTGGCAACGAAGGTGGCAACACCGGCGGCACTACCAGCGCTAGCTATGCTATCCGCGTAAACGGTACTACCGATTACACCGCAACCTACATGGGTAAATCAGCCAACTCTGACCACGAAGAATACATGGTTTCTGTTCAATTGAACGCAGGCGACACCTTTGTAACCTACGACCTTGTAAACAAAGCAGGTTGGGTAATGACCATCGAACCTTATGGCGAATACGCTAACTTTACCGCAGGTACTAGCAGTGTAACTTGTACCAAAGCAGGTTGCTACGACTTCTACATCAAAATGTTGTTCCAAAACGACTCTATGTACATCGGTCCTGGTACCGGATGCACCGGCGGCGGCACTGACGTAGGTGGCGGCGACGATAGCGGCAACACGGGTGGCGACAACACCGGAGGTGGCGACGACAGCGGCAACACCGGCGGTGGCAACGACAGCGGCAACACCGGCGGTACAACCACCAGCTACAACTATGC
>JAGCMZ010000030.1 GCA_017646225.1 Paludibacteraceae bacterium
TGCGGATGAACTCCGCCCATGCTAAACGTTTTCATCTTTTTTTACAGGAAAATTAACGGCATGAATGGCACCCGTTGGGCAAACGGCTACGCATTTTCTGCACAATCTACATTTAGTATCGTCTATATAGGCCACGTTATTGGTAACGGTAATGGCTTCGAACGGACATTCTTTTACGCATTTGCTACAACCAATGCAGGCGTTAGCGCACGCTTTTTTGGCAATAGCACCTTTGTCTTGGCTTTTGCAAGCTACATACACTTTGCGTCCCTTAGGCCCTTTTTTGCGCAATTGCAACAGCAATTTGGGGCAAGCCTTGGTGCAGGCGCCGCATGCGGTACATTTATCTTCGTCTATAACAGGCAAACCTGTGGTAGGATCTATGTGTAAGGCATCGAATGCACATGCAACCTGGCAATCGCCAAAGCCAATACAACCAAATTTACAACCTGTTTCGCCAGCATAGGTGGTGTGGGCAATAGAACATTTTTTAACCCCTGTGTAGGTGGTTAATTTAGGGCGACATGCACTGCTTCCGTTGCACAACAAAACGGCCACTTTGGGGGCTGAAATTTGTGCTTCTACACCTAGCAACGCAGCTACGCGTTTCATTACATCGGTACCACCAACGGGACAATAATCGCGTTCTAACTTGCCGGTTTTAACGCAGTTTTCGGCAAAAGCCCTACAACCGGCATAACCGCACCCGCCACAGTTGGCGCCAGGCAATACTTCGGCAACTTGGTCAATCAATGGGTCTTCGTACACAGCAAATTTGCGCGCTACCAAAAACAAAATGACAGCCGCAATAATGGCAATGCTCCCCAATACCACAAGCGATGTTACAATAATGTTCATACCAATTTTTCTATTTCTATTTGCAGCGGACGTGTAATGCGTTTGGGCAAGCAATATAGCACCAACACGTAAAGGGCGCAAAAGGCAAGCCCACTTACAGCCGCTATTAGTTCGTCGTTATATAGTTCCATACATACCACAACCGATGCCAAAAGCCCCACAAGTGGCAGTATGTAAGCCCAAAACAGGGCAGTGTATAGTTTTTTTTGCGTGCTTACCAGTTTAACGGTTTCGCCTACCTGAAAAAGGGTAGGGTTGCTGCACGCTACGGTTATTATTTCGTCTTTTTTTTCGGTCGATAAGGTACACGATGCCTGCGATGCACATCCTGCACATGCTGCACGTTGCTCTACACGCACCTTTACACCATCGGTTGTTAGCTCAACAACGGTTCCTGTATGTTCTAACTCACAATTATTCGCGGTGCTCATAATTTGTCGCTTGTCACTTGTCACTTGTCACTTGTCACAAACTCCTAACTCCTAATTTCTAATTCCTAACTCCTAACTTTTCGTCGTATTTCGCTTTCGCCGCCTTAAACTCATCCATTTTGGATGCTGGAATAGGCTCGGCAGCAGGCGATTCCATTTTCAATGGGTCGATAGGTGTGCCGTTTTTCCATACCCTAAAATCGAGGTGAGGACCCGTTGAAGCACCGGTACTTCCTACATAACCAATTACCTGGCCTTGTTTAACATGACTGCCTACCGTAATGCCTGGGCCGTATTTAGAAAGGTGCAAATAAGCCGTGGTGTAAACACTGTTGTGCTTAATTTTAACGGTATGGCCGCCACCGCCTTTATAGGCTCTAAAAATAACTTTTCCATCGCCAATGGCTACAACGGGTGTGCCGGTAGGGGCTGCATAGTCAA
The DNA here is from genome assembly GCA_017646225.1 of Paludibacteraceae bacterium. Lineage (GTDB taxonomy): Bacteria > Bacteroidota > Bacteroidia > Bacteroidales > Paludibacteraceae > Enterocola. The sequence goes on from JAGCMZ010000030.1 coordinate 1,731, forward strand.
CGCCAGTGTGTGGACGCACCACTTTGTAAACAGGGTGTTTGCGTGCATAGGAAAATTTAGACGATATACGCGAAAATTTAAGTGGAGCTTTCAAAAATGTTTTGCGCAAACTTCCTCCATTTTCGTCCCAGTAAAAATCAACGTGCAAACTATCGTCTACATTGTAACGATAGGCATAGTAATCTTGTTTGTTGTGGGTAAATTTAGCCGCATAAATTTCGTCGATGCCCACCGATACGCTATCCACGTAGTTCTCGGTATAGTAAACGGTAAATCCATCGCCCTTTTGAATGCCAAAAAAGTCAATTACCCAGGCATAAATGTCCGATAGTTCTAGCGAAAGATTGATGTTTAGATTGTTTTTAATCGTAGCATCCCAAAGCGAAGTTTCTATTACCGCAGTCGATACTTTTTCTACAGTAGTAACGGGTTTTTGATAATGGGTAACCGACAAGGAGTCTTGTACATTAAATACCCAGTGATTTACAACAGAACCGTGATACACAATGTAGGCAGGTGTTTGAAGCGAATCTTGCATGCGATAAACCGTAAACTGATTGCCAGCACGCACTTTTCTTACGTCAAAAACATCGTACGATAGGGTATTCAATCCAGCAGCTACTTGGCGAGGAACACCTACATGTTCAAATACGCCCGATAGGGTTTGTCCACTTTTTACCGAACCGGTTTCGGCGGTATAAGGGGTGACGTTAATGCCATACTCGGTAATGACTTGCTCTACAGCAGGGGTTGCTGCATCTCCTGTATTTTGTTCGTTTTCGGTCGACGAACACGCCGTAAAACCGGCTAGTAAGCCTACGGTTAGTGCGGTATATAGTATTCTTTTCATGGTATAAAAAATAATCTTGCAAAGTTACGATAAATAAATGAAAATAACATCAAAAAAACTGCCTAGTTTCTAACGATTTTAATGCAAATGACCCCTTAATTCATAAAATTATTAACAAAATAGGGGTTTTGTTTGCAAACGTTATAATTTTTGCTTTCTTTTGTACTATCGATTGAAAA
>JAGCMZ010000007.1 GCA_017646225.1 Paludibacteraceae bacterium
AAGAACTTGGAATTGCGCCACCAAATGGCATGTGAAACACGCAAATACCTAAACGATAACGGTTTCCTAGAAATTGAAACCCCTGTTTTGATTGGTTCTACCCCAGAGGGTGCACGCGACTTTGTGGTACCTTCACGTATGAATCCAGGTCAGTTTTATGCCCTACCTCAAAGCCCTCAAACCTTTAAACAATTGTTGATGGTATCGGGTTTTGACCGCTACTTCCAAATTGTAAAATGTTTCCGCGACGAAGACTTGCGTGCCGACCGTCAACCTGAGTTTACTCAAATTGACTGCGAAATGTCGTTTGTAGAGCAAGAGGATGTAATCCAAATGTTTGAAGGACTAAGCAAACACCTATTTAAAAGCATCAAAGGCATTGAATTAGGCGATTTGCCTCGCATTACTTGGCACGATGCCATGAAATACTATGGTAGCGACAAGCCCGACACGCGTTTTGAAATGAAATTTGTAGAAATTGATGACATTGTAAAAGGTCACGGTTTTTCTGTATTTGACAATGCTGCTTACGTGGGCGGTATTTGCGCCAAAGGTGCAGCCACTTACACCCGCAAACAATTAGACGCCCTTACCGAATTTGTAAAACGTCCTCAAATTGGCGCTAAAGGTATGGTTTATGCTCGTATCGAAGCCGATGGTAACGTAAAATCGAGCGTAGATAAATTCTACAGCCAAGAAGTATTGCAACAAGTAAAAGCTGCCTTTAACGCAGAACCCGGCGACTTGATTTTGATTTTAAGTGGCGATAACGCTAACAAAACTCGCAAACAATTGTGCGAATTGCGTTTGGAAATGGGTAGCCAATTGGGTTTGCGTCCTACCGATAAATATTCTTGCCTATGGGTGGTAGATTTCCCCTTGTTGGAATGGGACGACGAAACTGAGCGTTTCTACGCTATGCACCACCCCTTTACCGCACCCAAACCAGAAGATATTCCTTTGTTGGATACCGATCCTGGCAAAGTACGCGCCAATGCCTACGACATGGTTATTAACGGCGTAGAAGTGGGCGGTGGTTCTATTCGTATTCACGATAGTGCCTTGCAACAAAAAATGTTTGCTATTTTGGGCTTTACCCCCGAACGTGCACAAGAACAATTTGGTTTCTTGATGAACGCCTTTACCTACGGCGCCCCTCCTCATGGTGGTTTGGCGTATGGTCTAGACCGCTATGTATCGCTATTTGCCGAGTTGGATAGCATCCGCGATTGTATTGCATTCCCTAAAAACAATTCGGGCCGCGATGTAATGATTGACGCTCCTTCTTTCTTAGAAGACAGCCAATTGGACGAATTGTTCCTAAAAACCGTAGCGCCTAAGTAGTTGCTTTGCAACGACGAATCGACTAATCGACTAATCGGCTAATCGGTAAACATTGCGATTAAGCGAGAACAGAGAAAGCTTTGTATGTCGAGTGTCCCGAGTAATCGATAACAGATACAAATAAATCCCGATGATGATTAACTCATTCATCGGGATTTATTTTGTAACAACAAGTGACAAGCGACGAACAACAAGCGACAATTATTCGGGCTTCGCCCTCATGAAGTCAGTCATCGGTTCGGCAAATCCAAGTAAACTTGTTTCTGCACTCACCTCGCACTGACTTTATTCGGCTTCGCCGAATAGCAACAACGCTTCTTTACGCGCCAAGGGGTCGGTTTCAAAAATGCCTTTAAATACGCACGAACGAGTTACCGCACCTGGTTTTTTAATGCCACGCGCCGTCATGCAACTGTGTTCGCCTTCTACTATCACCCCTACATCAGGGCTACCCGTTGCCAGCTGCATAATTTCGGCAATATCGGTACCAATGCGTTCTTGCAATTGCAAACGATGCGATACCATTTCGGCAATGCGGGCAATTTTGCTCAATCCTATTACTTTGTCTACAGGACGATAAATAACCGACACTTTCATGTTGTACATAAGCGCCATGTGGTGTTCGCAATGGCTAAAGATAGGAATACCCGCCACTACTACGTAATTACCACTTTTGGTGGTACACATATCGTCTTCGGTAAAGGTTTTGGCGTATTTTTCGGCAATTTCGGCATTGGTATAGCCAATGCCACGAAACATTTCTTCGTACATACGTGCCACACGATCGGGCGTTTCTAACAATCCTTCGCGATTAGGGTCATCGCCCAATGCTTTAATAATTTCGCGAATGTGGTACGCTATTTTTTCTTTATCAATCATATTGTGTTTTGTCGTTTATTCAATGCTTCGCATTTCATGAATTTTAGTGCAAGGTGAATGCAGAAACCATGTTTACATGGGTTATGCTGAACCGATGCCTAAAATCATGTAATAAGTTGCTTACGTTAGCTTCGCTCATGTTGCTCACGTTCGGCAAAATCAAGTAAACTTGCTTCTGCCCTCACTTAATCGCAACTGTCGGCATAGCAAAATAAATTTGTTCTGCCCTCGCTTAATCGCAACTTTAGTCGTTGAGTCGTTGAGTCGTTGAGCCAAAGGTCGATTAGACGATTATTCACATTCGTTCATCAATTCGTCTCCGATTAGTCGATTAGTCCGAGCGCAGCGAGTTTGATTTTTTACACGCCTCGCTCTGAGGGATGCCAAATGTATTTGTGCAGCTGCAACTGCAATTTTATTCCGTTTAATTTTTCTTGTTTCATTACTTCCACCACATCGGCAGGGGTCATTTCGGCAAAAACCGTACTAAAATACACCTGCGTTTTGTGGGTTAAGTCGTATTGTTTAACCAACGCTACCGCTTTTTGCAAATCCACCTCATCGGCTATAACAAATTTATAAGCATCGGTTGGGGTTATATAATCAAAATTTTGCAAGCACATGGTTTGCTCCATGCCACTACCAGGCAACTTATAATCTACCACAAAATGCACGTGCTCTCCTACCCTAAAAGGTTCAACGTTAATAGAACCGTTGGTGAAGTTAGACATATTTTCGATAAATATTCAGGAAATATGGGAACTTCTGGCTCTGTTTCATATATGTTTGAAAATAAAG
>JAGCMZ010000031.1 GCA_017646225.1 Paludibacteraceae bacterium
CCTTGCTCTGAAATTCATATCGACTTGCGTCCAGATAGCGAACGTGCTGCTGTGAGCGGAAAATCGTTGGTAAATGGCGATCACCCACAAGTGATTGAAATTTGGAACAACGTGTTTATGCAATACAACCGCAAAGCAGATGGTTCGTTAGAGCCACTTCCTAACAAGGTAATTGATACTGGTATGGGCTTTGAACGTTTGTGTGTGGCAGTGCAAGGCAAAACCTCTAACTACGATACCGATGTGTTCCAACCCATTATTAAGGCAGTAGGCGATATTTGTGGTTGTAGCTATGGAACAGATGCCAAAACCGACGTGGCTATGCGTGTGGTTTCTGACCACATCAGAACCATTGCTTTTGCCATTACCGATGGTCAATTGCCATCGAACGCTAAAGCAGGTTATGTAATTCGTCGTATTTTGCGTCGTGCAGTACGTTATGGTTACACCTTTATGAACCAACGTTCGGCGTTTATGTACAAATTGATTCCTGCTTTGATCGATAACATGGGCGAGGCTTATCCAGAGCTTATCGCACAAAAAACGCTTATCGAAAAAGTAATCAAAGAAGAAGAGGATACATTCTTGCGTACCCTCGAAACCGGTATTCGTTTGCTAGATAAAGTAATGAACGATACTAAAAAAGCAGGTGCTACAGAAATTAGCGGTGTAGATGCATTTACCCTTTATGATACCTACGGTTTCCCATTGGACTTAACAGAACTTATCTTGAAAGAAAATGGTTTGATTGAAAATCATGACGATTTTAATGTAGAAATGCAAAAACAAAAAGACCGTGCGCGTAATGCTGCTGCGGTAGAAACTGGCGACTGGGTAGTGCTAACTGAAGGCGAAACTACTTTTGTTGGTTACGATGAAACTGAGGCTGAAACCCAAATTCTTCGTTACAGAAAAGTAACACAAAAGAATAAATCTTACTTCCAAGTGGTGCTTTCTGTTACTCCTTTCTATGCAGAAATGGGTGGCCAAGTAGGCGATTCGGGTGTGCTAGAAAACGCTAACGAAAAAATTGTTGTTATCGATACCAAACGCGAAAACAACTTGCCTGTTCATATTGTAAACGAACTTCCAGAAAATCCTACTGCTACCTTTGTTGCTAAGATTAATAAAGAAAACAGAGCTGCTAGCGAGGCTAACCACACGGCTACTCACTTGCTTCACGAAGCGTTGAGAGACTTATTGGGCACACACGTAGAACAAAAAGGTTCTTTTGTATCGCCAAAAGTGTTGCGTTTTGACTTCTCTCACTTCCAAAAACTTACTCGCGAAGAAATTGTAGCGGTAGAAAAGGCTGTTAATAAGAAGATTCGCCAAAATGTATCGCTAGTTGAGCACAGAGAAATGCCTATTGAAGATGCTAAAAAACTGGGCGCAATGGCCTTGTTTGGCGAAAAATACGGCGACAAAGTGCGTGTTATTTGCTACGACAAATCGGTAGAACTTTGTGGTGGTACCCATGCATCGTCTACAGGTAATATCGGCTTGTTTAAGATTGTTTCAGAAAGTTCTATTGCAGCCGGTATTCGTCGTATCGAGGCGGTTACAGCAGAACAAGCAGACCTAATGGTGTACGATATGCAAAATACCA
>JAGCMZ010000032.1 GCA_017646225.1 Paludibacteraceae bacterium
CCCGACCCCGACTACATGGCTACCTTGGAGGATGAGGGCACCGTACCCGACGATACGGCATGGGAGAAAAAAGTATCGGACGTAAAAGCCATGTTTACCAACATGGAATCGGCTATTTTAGCAAACGACTACGACAAATTAGCCACCCTCATCGACTACGAAAGTTGGGCAGATTGGTTTATCATCAACGAATTTACCAAAAATGCCGATGCGTATCGTATATCATGCGTATTCCAAATCAATTCAACTGCCGATAAGATTGTAGCCAACCCCATTTGGGACTACGAATTAGGGTTAGGCAACCAAGATACCAAAACTTCTGGCCTAATGGTAGAAGATAACACCTACTATAACGACGATTTCCCAACGCCCTTCTGGTGGACTGGCAAAGGCAAAAATGGTTGCAATGGCATCTTAGGCGACTGCAAATTTAAAGCCATGGTAAAAGAACGTTGGGCTAAACACATTGGAACCAACGGCGCTTTGAATGTAACCGTACTCAATGCTAAAATTGACAGCTTGGCCAACGTACTTTCGCAAGGTGCAGGCAGCAGAGAAAAGAGCAAATGGAATACCTATTCTGCTTCAAGTACATCTACGTTAAAATCATGGATTACTAGCAGAACATCTGCGCTAAACAGCATTATCAATGATTGGGAAGTTTGCGGAAGCGATACCCCAGACACTCCCGATGTTCCTACCCCAACTACCACCTACTACATGGCTGGTGCGCAAATAGTAGGAGGTACTGCCGTAGCGGGAGATCAATGGTGCTGCGGATTAAGATGGGATCCTGCAGGCTGCGCCCTTACCAACAACACGGTAACCTATACAGCACTTGCCGACGGCGAGTATAAATTCAAAATAACCGATGGAACTTGGAGCCAAAATTGGGGATACAGCGCATTAAGCTCTAATGCTGGTCTTTCTAATGATGCAGACGGAAACGTAGTGATTACCCTTACCAAAGCGAGCGATGTAACCATTACCTTTAATCCTACAACTCAAAAAATCACAGTAACCATTACCGAAGTCCCTGAACCTGCATCAGACTTTACCATCGCAGCTATCCGTAATCGCCTGTCGATTAATACCAACGACTTTACCGATTTTGCAGGTCTTTATGTTGCTGAGCTTCCTACTGTAGAAAATGGCGAGTTAAGTGCTTACACTTGGGAATATTCTACCGACAACGCTACTTGGAGCAAATATACCGATGGCAACGGTGCTTCTTGGGATAATATTCGTCCCAACAAAGCAGGTTACTATCGTTGCGTAATGACATACGATGTAAGTGGCCAAGCAGAAGAGTTTACATCGAATGTACTTCAAATCAGATCAAACGGAGGTTCTACTGTTTCATTCAGCAGCAAACTTCCTGTCATTTTGGTACGTACAGCAAAAGATTTCCCTGTTTATACTGGCACCGGCTATCCTAACAACGATGGTGTAGCAGCACTGAAAGCAAAACGCAGTGTAGATGTTAAGATTTTATGGAATCAAGACGGCGGAAGTGTTACCAACGCTGATGCAAACAATGCTGATGTTCTTTACTACGACCGCAAAGCGCGCATGAACTATCGTGGTTCATCTAGCTTATACAACGACAAGAAAAGTTATGCATTCGTAACAGGCGACAAAAACTGCGATGCTAAAAACCTAGGCGAAGTTAAGACCAAAAAATTGGCCATGTTTGGCGATGACGCGCACAAAGACTGGGTGCTTTACGCAGCAGCTCCAGACGACACCTATATGCGTAACGTACTATCATACCAACAATATGCTCAAATGACAGGCCTTTGGGGTGTACGTTGCCGTCACGTAGAACTTTATGTTGATGGCGAATACAAAGGTATTTACGTATTTATGGACAAAATTACTGCCGATGAAAATCGTGTAAACATTAGTGAAGACGGCTACATTGTGAGGTTAGATAAAACAGACATTGTAGACAGATACAATGGTTATGAAGGCGCTAACGAAGACTACAAACGCTGTACATTTACCACTTCTAATACTGGCAGAACCAACATCAGTACCTATAACCAAGTGGTAGACCAAGCATTTGAAATTGAATACCCCGAACGCGAAGATCTGGCAACATTCGACGACGATGGCAATGTTACCGACGATTCTGCTTGGGATGCCAAAGTAGCTGCTGTAAAAGCGAAATTTACTGCCATGGAAAATGCTATTCTGGCAAACGATTACGACAATTTGGCTACCCTTATCGACTACGAAACTTGGGCAGACTGGTTCATTATCAATGAATTTACCAAAAACGCCGATGCTTATCGTATCTCGTGCGTCTTTACATTAAATTCTATCGACGATAAAATTGTAGCCAACCCTATTTGGGACTACGAATTGGGTTGGGGCAACCAAAACACCAACACATCGGGCTTAATGGTAGAAGAAAACCAATATTATGCCGATTCTTTCCCAACCCCCTTCTGGTGGACTGGCAAAGGAAAATCGGGTTGCAACGGTCTTCTTGGTGACTGCAAATTTAGAGCCATTGTAAAAGAACGTTGGGCTAAGTATATTGCTGCCGAAGGCGCATTAAATACTACCGTGCTTACCAACAAAATTGATAGCATTAAGAGTGTGCTTGCTACCAGTTCTAAAGCTACCAACGTGAGCACTTCGGCACTTAAATCGTGGATTAATAACCGTACCTCTGGTTTGAACACGATAATCAAAGCTTGGGAGGTTTGTCCTGTTCCTACCATCAACGACTTAACAATAGGTGAATTTGCTCAAATTTATGTAGGCGAAAAAGCCAGCGCAACTGCTACCTACACCATTGAGAATGCAGAAAATGTTGTAGCAACATTGAGCGGTGATGAGGTGTTCACCATTAAATCGCAAGAAAACGGTTGGGTGGAAATTGTATTCACACCAGAATCGGCTGGTACATTCAACGCTACCCTAACCATCACTGCCGACGGCGTGGTTTCTGAAAGCATCGATTTCAGTGCATCGGCAATTGAAAAACCAGTTATCAGCAACCTACAAGTTCCTGCATTTGATCAATTGTACGTTGGCGAGTTTGCTACCGTAACCGCAACCTACAACGTTGAAAACGCTAGCGAAGTAGTTGCTACTTTGAGCGGTGATGAAGCATTCACCATTAAATCGCAAGAAAACGGATGGGTGGAAATTGTATTCACACCAGAATCAGCTGGCACATTCAACGCTACCCTAACCATCACTGCAGACGGTGTGATTTCAGAAAGCATTGAAATTAGTGCATCGGCAATTGAAAAACCAGTTATCAGCAACCTA
>JAGCMZ010000033.1 GCA_017646225.1 Paludibacteraceae bacterium
CCGCCAAAGAAGAACAGAGCTGTTACTACCAAAGTAGCCGCGCAGAGTATGTAAAGAACATATTTCGATAAATCTTTTAACATAATCAAATCTCCTATTGATTATTATTTTTTCAAGTTGAATTTGGTCAAGATGTCCAACATGGTGATAGAAGAATCTTCCATGTCAGCTACAACAGCTTCGATACGAGCCAAGATAAAGTTATAGAAAATTTGAAGGATGATAGCACCGATCAAACCGAACACGGTAGTAATAAGCGCTACTTTAATACCACCAGCAACGATGGTTGCAGACATGTCACCTGCTTGTTGGATACGGTCAAATGCTTCGATCATACCGATTACAGTACCCATGAAACCGAAGTTAGGACACAAACCGATGAACAAACCAATCCAGCTCAAGTTCTTTTCCATCAAACCAGATTGAACGCTACCGTAAGCGATGATAGATTTTTCAGCAACATCCAAACCTTCGTCTATGTGCAACAAACCTTGGTAGAAGATAGAAGCGATAGGACCACGAGCGTTGCGGCAAACTTCTTTAGCAGCTTCAACACCTTGAGTTTCCAATGCGCTTTCTACATTAGCCAACAATTTTTTAGAGTTAGTGGTAGCCAAGCTCAAGTTGATTATACGTTCGATAGCAATAGCCAAACCTAAAATCAAACACAAAGCTACGGTGCTCATAAAGCCAGCACCACCTTCAATAAATTTAACTTTCAATGCTTGGTGAATACCGCCTTGTTCTTCAACAGCAGCAACTTCTTCAGCAGGAGCAGCTTCTTCAGCTACTTGTTCTACTGCAGCAGCTTCTTCTGAAATAGGAGCAGCATCTTGTGCATAAACACTCATAAAACTTACACTAGCCATAACTGCTAGCACTGCGAATAACTTTTTCATGTTTCTGTTTTTAAAATTAATATTTTTAGTTAATAAATTGTCGCTAATTTCTACGCGGAGAAAGCGGGATTCGAACCCGCGATACGCTTTAGGCGTATACACGCTTTCCAGGCGTGCCTCTTCAACCACTCGAGCATCTCTCCAGGAGGCAAGTACCCAATGGGCACTAAAAACGAGTGCAAGATACAAAAAGTAAGCCAATCAACAAAGGAAATTCTTAAAAAAGATTTACAGAGTCGTCGAAAAACAACGTTTTAACATTTTGATTCGTTTGTTTTTCTACCTCGTGCAATGAAATTTGATACACTTCTGCCAATTTTTGAGCCACATAAACCACGTAAGCAGGTTCATTTCGTTTTCCCCTAAAAGGAACAGGAGGCAAGTAAGGAGCATCGGTCTCTAATAAGATACGAGACAACGGAATTTGAGGAATATCGTTGATAAATTTGGCATTTTTGTACGTAGAAGGACCGCCAATGCCATAATAAAACTCGCCCAATCGGGCTATTTGTTGAGCCATTTCTGGTGTGCCTGTAAAGCAATGAAACACACCATGCAAATGAGCAGGATTGAACTTTTTAAGACTATCCACTACCTCGTTAAAAGCCTCGCGACAGTGAATACAAATGGGTTTTTGCAGCTGTATTGCTACATCAATTTGGTGTTCAAATACTTTCTTTTGCTCTGCCAGATACGTCTTATCCCAATACAAATCCAACCCTATTTCGCCTACCGCAATGTAATCGTTGCTATGTGCGCTCATTTCGTTATCAAACACCGCCACCTCAGCCGCATAATTAACATCGATACTGGTAGGATGAATGCCCATCATCATGGAACAAAACGAAGGGAAACGCGCTGCAAAAGTACGCATCGCATTAACCGTAGACGCATCTACATTGGGCAAAAAAGCATGCGTAACGCCAGCATCCAAAGCACGTTGTACCATGGCTGCAGCATCATCGGCAAATGCCTCGTCGTAAATATGGGTGTGGGTGTCTATCATATAGTCGCTTCGCTCCGGTGAATCGGTGATTTGGCGAGTTGATGTTTATTCGTTTAGTCGTTTATTTTATTAACGATTTAACGATTATTCGGGCTTCGCCCTCATGAAGTTGCTCACGCTCGGCATAATCAATGTAAACATTGCTTCTGCTCTCGCTTACTCGCAACTTTTAACGATTAAACGATTCATCCAAAATTTTCAGCAACTCCCTCAAATCAGCAATCTGATACGTGGGTTTAAAGGGCAATGGATCTGCCGATGGATTGGGATTAAAATACACTTGGTCGATGCCAGCGTTCTTAGCACCCAAAATATCGGCCTCAAAGTTATCACCTATTACCAAACTTTGTTTTTTTAGGGCATTGGACGATTTTATGGCATAATCGAAAAACAACTTTGCCGGCTTGTGTGCGCCAATGTGCTCCGAAAAATAACACCTATCAAAATAAGGCAACAAACCCGATCGACTCAACTTAAGTTGCTGAATTTCAACAAATCCATTGGAGATAATATACATCTTGAAACGATGTTTTTTACAAGCCTCCAATACCTCTAAGCAATGTGGTTTTAGACGGGTTTGCTGCGCCAAAAGAGGCAAATAATCCACCTCCATTTGTTGGGCAATAGGCAACAAAGAAGCCTTGAAAGAACGCAATGGATAAGCAAAGCGTTCCTGATTCAAGGCTTCCTTGGTGATTTTACCTGCCCCGTATAGCTGCCATAACTTGGCATTATTAGCGCTATACAAGTGGTAATATGTTTCAAAATCGGGAAAATGAGCACCCAAATTGTATTTGTCGTACAACACCGTTAGCGTGTATTTTGAATTGGCATCAAAATCCCACAACGTGTTGTCCAAATCAAAAAACAGGTACTTATACCCCATGTTTTTTAGCGGGTTTGGATAATCAAGTAGCGCGATACGCTCCAGAAATCGGTAGGATTTTTGATAACCAACACCTTGGTACGGTCTGTATTTTCTACCAATTCGTACGATGTTTCAGGGTGTTTGGTTAAGATTTTAGCCGATTTCGAACCAATCTCCAAACGGTCAAATGCGCGAATATCTACTGGAGTAAACAATTCGGTACGATAACCCGATTCGCGGTCTTTAACATTGATGCCATTATCGCGCAATGCACGACGGTTACCCATAAAGAAGTAAGCACGGTGCAATTGAGCATCTTGGCTACTTACAATACTATCTTGTTGGTTGGTTTTAGCCACCAATTGTGCTTCGCGTTCTTGCGACATGCGGTATACAACGGTCAAGCTGTCAATTTGGTAGTTTTTGCTAACCAATTCTTCGCGCAACTCGGTAATTTCAGCTGTTTTTTTCTTCAAATCGGCAGTTAGCTTGTTCACCATGCGTTGCAACTTGGTCGATTTCAAATCGCTGTTTTGCAATTTTTCTTCCAATTCAGCAATTTTCATCTGATTTTCAGCCAACAAGTCATTGATCATGCTCATGTTGTCAACTACTTTTTGGCGCATGTTATCAGAAGGATTTTCGCTATCGTACGATGCAAATGTTAGGATATTTTGCGACAATCTAATTTCGTCAAAAGCAGAGTCTACATCTTGAATTAGATCCAAATACTCTTCCATCTCGCCCAATTGACTTTGTTGCAAAGCTTGAATAGAGTCTTTTTGCAAACGCAATTTTTTGTACGCCTCTGTTTCGTAATCACAGGCACATAGCATTACCATCAATAATGTGGCAAAGCCTAAACTTTTTACAAATAGTTTCATACTAGCATAATTAGATTCGGCAACAAAGATAATACAAACCGAGTGCAGAAAAAATAAATTTATTTAAATTTTTCGTAGTAAGTATTAAATACCAAGCTGTTTCTTAACCCGATTTAGGTACCAATGCAGCATCAATTCATTACCATTTACGTAATCTTCTAGCTGGTTTGCCTTGCCATTTTTTGCCAATTCATCGAGCATTTCGTGCAACAAATAGGTTTCGGTAGTAAGGTCGGAACGTTGCTTGTAACGAAGATAAAGCGTTTTGGGTAGCAACAACTTGATTTTATTCTTAAATCGTTGTAAAGGCATTTTTTTTGCAGACGATGGCTTTTGAAAAGCAATCTGCAGGGGAGCAAACACCTTTTCCAGCAGAAAATGATGATAAAACGAAACATCAAATCGTTGCTGATAAGGAAGATTTTCAAAAAATTGTACAAAATCGACATCGCACAACGGCAATAGCACATCGTATCCCAAGTATTCGTACACGCGTGCCGAGTTAAGAATTTGATGCGCCAAGCGGTTTTCGGCTATAAACTGCAACGCCAATTGATACGATTTCCGACCACAATCAAGCGCCTGCAACGCTTGCTTCAGTTCTTTCTTAAACGCAGCATCTCTATTGGGTTTTCCGTATTCAAAGGCATGCAACAACAGTTTTTGGGCGACATTTGTCAAGGATTCGTGCTCTTTTATACCCAATTTTTGCAAATGACTACCTGCATAAAAATCGCCCACATGACCTGGCATAAAGATGGCATCGTATTGCAATAATCCTTGCTGTTTTAACCACAAAATAGCATTGTATTCAAACAGCCACATAAAATTACCCATCGCTCCCACATGGTCTATATAGTGTAAGAATTCCGATGAATGAAATGCCTGCATGCGGTATTGCGGTTCTCGATAATCGATATGATACAGCGGAATTTGCAGGGTTTGGGCAACTTGGCAGGCAATGCCTTGTTCGGACGGATTGTGTGCACCCACCGTATAACAAAGTATATTTTTAATACCCAAACGATGCAACATAGATAGCACCAAACGCGAATCATACCCGCCAGAAAGAGGCACAACTACTTGTCTTTGTCCGATGGTATGAACGGTGCGTTTAAAAATGGTTTGCAACACATTGTCAAAGGCGGCATCCAAGGAATCGGCTGCAATAGAGGCCGAAGACAAGCTAGCGTAAGGACCAAAAGAGACCTGAGTAACCGTGTCTCTTCCCATACAGGTGACATAGGCAGGTTTGCCCTGTTGAAGGAATTGAACCAAGGTATTGCCGGCAAACGGTGCACCCGTATACAGATACTGTCGGCAAGCCGACTCGCTTATCGCATCGCCCTCTTTTACCATTTTCAGAGGCTCATCGGACACATACCAATTGCCCTTGTACAGGCGATAAAACAAAGGATACAAGCGTGTATGACTAACAGCAATGCACTGCAATTGAGGCTTATCAATCACCACCGAAAACTCTCCACGTTGTGTTTGCAAAAAAGCAGCCACCTGCTCGGCGGTATCGAACGAATCCAAATTTTGCGCCAACAAAGAGAGCGCACAAGGCATTGTACCCTGATAACAACGGCCACGCAAGTAAATACTGCCGTATTGTTCCCATTTATCTGCGGTTAATTGGACTTGCATCGTTGTTTTTCGTATTGTTGTAGTAAATAATATTGGTAAGTGGCGTAGACCAAACGCAACACAAAGCTTACGGCCGAGAAACAAGCAACCGCCAAGAAGAAATCTTGGTAATAAATGCCAAGTAGCAAGGCCAAAGCACGCAACACAAACAAGGCTATTTCAAAATAGAATTGCTTGTCTTGTTTGCCGAATACATCAAATATAAAATCGAAGGTATTGGTAATGGCTATAATGGCCAACCAGGGTAACATCAACTGAATATAACTACCTACTACACCCCAAGATTCACCTAATAACCAAGACGTTACACTTGGCAAAGCAAAAAACAATCCCGTAAAGCTAACGGTAATCAGCAAGGCAGACCACCCTACCAAACGGCGGTAGTTTTTCCAAACAGAGGCACCCTTGTGTACCAAGGCTGTTACATCCGAGAACAACACTTGATAGAACGATTTGGTAACCACAGACAAAGGCACAAAAGACAAGGTAAGAGCCATACCAAAATAGCCTATGTACGACAAATCGAAGAAAGGGGTAAGCAGCAAAATGGGCATATTCCCGCCCATGTAATTGACCAACTGCTTGGGCAAGGTGAATTGTGGAAACTTTCGATAGACATGTGCCATGGCTTTGCATTGCGACCATTGCACCGAAAACAAAGGTTTAATGGCGACAAACGAACGCATCACCACTGCCAACAACGATAGCAAAGGGGCTAAAACAACGGCACACAGCATACCACCTTGCAGAAACTGAGTCGCACCAAACATCCATTTAGCACCTGAATTTAGGGTACTTTGCCCTATTTGATAGGCACTGATAGCGCCAAATTGATGGGTACGCACGTACCAATAGTTAAGCAGTTGCCAAGTGGCCGATAGAAACACAAACAAGGGCAACAAGAAATACCAGTTTGCCAGTGATGGCACGTGCAAAAGTTGGGCGATAGACGGAGCAAAAAACACAGATAAGGCGCACAAAAGCGTTACGCATAGGTTGCATAGCATGCCCACATGAAAGCACGCCGCACCTTCTGAGGTTTGTTTGGGCAACACAATGGCACTGTAGTAGGCACCCGTGGCAAACAACACCAATACACCGCCAAGGGTTAGAAACAAATTCAGCAACCCAAAATCGCTAGGGGCGTACAATCGGGTTAACAGAGGATACACACTAAAACCAATAACCTGCGCCACTACATTGGCAGACAGCAGTTGGAGGGTGCTTTTAACCAACTTGCCTTTAAACCATTGATGTATGCCTTTTAAGGTGCCCATGTATTTTTATTTACCTGCCACTACTAGTACAAATTCGCCTTTGGGTTCGTGGGCAGTAAAATGGGCGATGAGTTCATCGAGGGTGCCGCGATCGGTTTCGTTGTGAATTTTAGAAATTTCGCGCGATACGGCTGCCTGCCTTGCGCCACCTAGCACCTCGGCGAGGTGCTGAAGGGTTTTTACCACCCTATAGGGCGACTCGTAAATAACCATGGTGCGGTCTTCGGTGGCAAGCTGCTGCAAACGGGTTTGGCGGCCTTGTTTGGGTGGTAAAAACCCTTCGAAGCAAAACCGGTCCATTGGTAAACCCGAGTTTACCAATGCCGGTATGGCTGCGGTGGCGCCAGGCAAACACTCTACCTCTATTCCCGCTGCTGCACATTCCCGAACGATTAAAAAACCCGGATCTGAAAGCCCTGGTGTACCTGCATCC
>JAGCMZ010000034.1 GCA_017646225.1 Paludibacteraceae bacterium
AGGCGGTGTTTTTTTGTGCCACCACAGCGGTTAATTGGTGCCAACCCACGTAATTTTTGGCATAATCGGCCAACAAAGACAAGGCTTGAGCAGCGTACATTTGTTTTCTAAATGGAGCATCGATAAAAATCCCCACCTCAGCACGTTGATGAAAATGATCGATGTTGTTAATATCAATCATACCCACCGATGTTCCATCCAACAATGTAATCATCCATTTTAAGTCAGAGGCCATAAACACATCTACGGGTGGCTGTTGCAAATACGCCAACAACGTAGCACGCGAAAGGGGCAAATGCACACTTCCGGTTTCCCAATTGGTGGCATCGTTTTCTATGCGGTACAAGAAATCGATATCCGATGGTTCTATGGCTCGTAATTGGAGGGTATTATTTTGCAAAAACATACTAAACGGTTATTTGTAAGGTGGGATGCTCTATTTTTACTTGTTTTTCGCCCTTGTTTTGCTCAAAAAAAGCAATGATGTCAGCATACGATAATTGTTGGGTCGATAACGTAACTACCACCTGATTAGCAACTGCATTGGGTTGTTTTTTCTTTCCACCCATTTTCACCAGCAGGCGGGTTACTAGTTTAATCAGACCATTTACAAGACCTTTCCCGTAGTATTTTTCGTAGAAGAGCTGCATGGCTCCGTAAAAATTACGACGATAGGTTGCATCGTAATGGGTACTTTCACCCTTGTAATGCACAATGGTACACGGAAAGTAGTAATTCTTAAAACCTGCACGGGTGATGGCGTACGAAAGGTCAATGTCCTCGCCATACATAAAATAGCGTTCGTCCAGCAAGGCCACATCGCCCAAAGCTTCTTTATTCAGCAACATAAAGGCTCCCGACAAAACCGGCACCTCGCCTGCTTGATGTTCCGACAAAGCGGTACAATAATATTCCTTTCTAGGGGTAATGGGCCAACGAGTTAGCTTGCAGAACGAAGAATACAAGGTTGGAACATTGCGTTTTGACTCGGGCAAAAACTTACCATTCCTATCTATCATACGCACCCCCAATGCTCCAAAGGCAGGAGCATGTTGTGCAAAATGACAAACATTCTGAAGGGTATCTTCGGCTATAATGGTATCGGGATTGAGCAACAACACATACTTACCCTTTGCTTGGGCTATGGCCTGGTTGTTGGCCTTGGCAAACCCTACATTGGTACTATTCGCTATATACATTACATCAGGAAAATACTTTTCTACCAATGCCTGCGAACCATCTTCGGAGTGATTATCAACCACAAAAACCTCTGCATCCATTTGTTGCATGGCTTTATGCACCGCATCCAAGCATTGAAGCAATAAATACGGCACCTTGTAGTTAACAATTACAATGCTTAATTGCATTAACCCAACAATGAAGATTTTAGACGTGCCCAAAAGCCCTTGGGTTTGGGCATAACGTATTGCGTATTGTATTGAGGCACACAAGTTCCTTTTACCATCTGGTAAATGATGCCCCAATCGGGCAAACCACCCACCTGACGGTCGTCTATGTAGATATTGGCGTTGACCTTGCGGCTGTCTTTGGCATCAAACTGTTCTTCGGCAAAATTGGCATTCACCGCATAAAATTCCAACCCCTTGCTACGACAGTAGTCTACAGCCTCTTGCAACAAATCGCCCGAACGTACTGTCCACAAAATAAGTCGATACCCTTCGCGTTGCAAACGAATAAGGGTTTCGATGGCAAAAGGAATTTCTTTACCAATACGAGGGTACTCGTGGGTTACAATGGTACCATCAAAATCAACTGCGATAATATTATTCATGAAAGGTGGTTGTTTGTTGATTGTTAGACATTTCTTTTTGTTGGTAATAATCCCATTTTTGCTGGGTTGGTTTGCAGAAAATAAGAGCCACAAAGGCAATTAAATAGCAATACAAGGCACTTTTATCGGCTATCAAACCATACAACAACACAGATGTAATGGCAGGAAATGTTACCAGGTACATTTGTACCAACGCCCACTTGGCATAATCTTGCACTCCTGCAGTGGGTTTGTTCACCATTATCGAAAACAACTTAAACACAATGGGTATAGCCAACAAGAACAAAATATTGGTAGTACTTACCATCATGGTCATGCTATCGGTTAACACCAGTAACGATTCTTTGAGCAAGTAAAAATGGGCAAATGCCAACAAGCCCAGCAAGGCTACGTACAGGCAGTAATAATGTATTTGTAAGGTTTTATTCGTTCTCATATTATTTGGTATAAGGTACTCTGTTTACAATCGATTTTCCCAGGGTCAGTTCGTCGGCATATTGCAATTCGTCGCCTACCGAGACACCACGCGCTATGGTGGTAAGGGTAATGGGTGCATCGGCCAACTTGCGTGCAATGTAATAGGCAGTGGTATCGCCTTCCATGGTGGTACTAAGTGCCATTACCACCTCTTTTACACCCCCTGCTTTTACACGCTCTACCAGGCTTTCAATTTCCAAATCGGAAGGATGAACCCCATCGATGGGCGATATAACCCCACCCAACACATGGTACAACCCTTTGTACTGACCAGTATTTTCGATGAGCATCACCTCTTTGATGGTTTCAACCACACAAACCACATCGGTTTGACGCGAGGCATCGCTGCATATTTGACAAACATCGGTATCGGCTATGTTTTTACATACCTTGCAATATTTTACTTCGTTTTTTAGCAACAAAATGGCTTGCGCAAAATTGTTTACATCTTGGGTGTCTTGTTTTAACAAGTACAAAGCCAAACGCAAGGCGGTTTTTTTACCAATTCCTGGCAATTTTGACAGCTGATTTACAGCATTTTCTAGCAAATACGAAGGATACGATTGCATACCACACATCTATTCATCAAACAGACAAATATACGTAATTTTTTATTATTATTCATCGCGCAAAGTTGCAATGCAAGTTCCCCTTCCACTTCTATTTGCCCTGCATTTGCGCTCACCCGCGTTACCATCGCGTTCTCGCTATGCAATACAATATCCCCGACGTATTCCGTTTCAAACTCATCCTCGCCTTCCGGGATCTGATCCTTCATGCTGCGAATTTTTGCATCCAATTCTGCCATCAGTGCGGGGTTGGACTCCACATAAGCACGCACCTTGTCCTTACCTTGGCAGATTCTTTCTCCGTTATAAGAGAACCAAGAGCCGCTCTTTTTGATAATATCCAAAGCAATG
>JAGCMZ010000035.1 GCA_017646225.1 Paludibacteraceae bacterium
AGAATCGATCGTGTGCCTTAGTATAAATATTTACCGCTACTGGCGAATATTGCTTATTATGCTTCTGTAAATCCAATTTAAAAGCACTACTCATCTGCATGGTGTAAACAGTTGCCTCAACATTCCTTTTACGCTTTAAAAGCAAGGTCAAAACAGATTCATCTATGTAATTATCAATCAACACAATGCGCTTTTCTGCCGACTCCACCAACCTACTCATTAATATATGTGCATCGAACAATTGACCATCGAAGAAAACTTTTTCTTTAGGAGGCAACGATGTTTTTACAAAGAAATCAACCTGCTGATTCAAATGCTCTATCTTTTGGTCATAATCGGCAAAACGCCTATCCACCTTATCTTCTAATTGATTAATACGCTGATTTACAGCATAACCTCGAAGCAAATATTCTTTCAACACCTTGTTAGCCCATTGACGAAACAACACACCTTGTTTGCTTTTTACACGATAACCAACAGATAGTATAACATCTAAGTTATAATATTCCACCTCTACAATCTGAGTAAATCCTTCTCTACGGCCATATTTCTTGGTTGTCGCAAAATTTGCGACAACCAAGAAATTAGCTAGCTCTTCTTTTAATGCATTATTTATATGTTTTCCAATAGTTTTAATGTCACGTCCAAAGAGTTCGGCTATCTGTTGCCTATTTAACCACACCGTTTCATTTTCTAAACGAACTTCAAGACTAATTGCATCGTTAGGACGATAAAGAATAATTTCATTTTGAGAGGAATTTTGAATGCTTTGCAACGCACTGCTGCTTTGGGAAAGGTTTTTGCTCATAAGATTAAAAATTAAGATGAAAACTGTCGATAGTCGCTCGTCTATTGTCGATAGTCGATAATAGACAATCATGGATGTTTTAGACAACGGCAAAGGTATAAAAAATCTCAATTTTTTACCAAGCGACAGCAAGGCAAAATATCTTCGACAAGCTCAGGGACCGTTTGAAATGGTGATTCGGTGATTCGGTGAGGCGTTGCAAAATTTGCAATAACTGAACTTTTTTGCTATAGAAATTAGTATTATATTTGCTGAATAAAAATGCGTATTGACACAAAAATATTCAGTAACACATGGAAGTTAGCGTGATTTATACCTAAACAAACTCATTAGGAGGATGCACAGATGTAAGTCTCTACGGCAATTCAAAGCCTACGCATAAGACAGACTGTTGTTATGAACATAAACGATTTAGTAAAGATTATAAGCGGGAGCGAGGGGTATAAAGAGATAGAAAAATGGATCTCTGGCTCTTCAAAGTTCCTTAAAATAGGCGGAATGATGGGTTCTGCCCCAGCGCTATTTTTGCATACCGCTCAAAAAGCCGCCAAACTCCCCGCCGTTTACATCTTGCACGATGCCGAAGAAGCAGGCTACTTTTACGGCGATTTGTGCCAATTATCAGACCAAAACGTCTACTATTTTCCGTCATCGTACAAAAAGAAAATAAAAGACGGGCTTACCAAAGATGCGCCCAACCAAGTGTTGCGTACCGAAGCACTCAACGCCCTGCAAGGCGATGCTCCCACTACTTTGGTTACCTACCCCGAGGCACTTACCGAATTGGTAATTGCCCCTGCCCTACTAAGCAAAGAAACCCTGCAACTAAAAGTAGGCAATACCCTAAGCATCGAATACATTATCGAATTACTAACCGAATACGGTTTTACGCAAACCGATTTTGTGTACGAGCCCGGGCAGTTCTCGGTACGCGGTAGCTTGATAGACGTATTTTCCTACTCCAACGACATTCCCTACCGTATCTACTTTTTTGGCGACGACATCGACAGCATTCGCAGTTTCGACATCGAGAGCCAACTTTCCGTTGAATCGCTAAACGAAATTGCCATTATCTCCAACACGGTCAATACCTCCGAAGAAGATTTGGTGCCCGTGTTCCAATTCTTTAAAAGCAATACCCTTTTTGGATTGTTCGATGCTGCGTATTGCATCGAGGTAATGAACAAGGTGGCTAACGAGAACATCGACAGCACCCAATTTATGACCACCGAGCAAACCGAAACCTGCTTTTCGGGCTTCCGATGCATTGAATGGGGGCTTCGCAACCATTTTTCGGCGCGCAAACAGTTGCAGTTTAACCAAACCGCCCAACCTATTTTTCATAAAAACTTTGACTTGGTTAGTGCCGATTTTGTACAACGCAAGGCCGAAGGCTACGAAGTGTTTGTTTGGAGCGACAACCCCAAACAAATAGACCGCCTAAAAGATATTTTCGAAGACAGGCCCGAACGCATCGGGTTTACCCCCGTTATCAACATCATACACGAAGGTTTTATCGACCACGATTTAAAAATTTGCATCTACACCGACCATCAAATTTTTGAACGCTACCACAAGTATTCGCTCAAATCGACCAAAACCCGGGCAGGCAAGGTTGTAATGTCGCTTAAAGAGTTGATGCAAATACAGGTGGGCGATTACATTGTACACCAAGACCACGGCGTAGGCCGTTTTGGCGGGCTTATCCGTATGAACAACGGCGGCAAAGAGCAAGAGGTAATTAAACTTACCTTTAAAGACGACGATATGATTTTGGTAAATATCCATAGCCTGCACTGCATCTCTAAATACAAGAGTAAAGACGGCGAACCGCCCAAACTCAACAAGTTGGGAACGGCAGCATGGAGCAACCTAAAAGACCGCACCAAAAAGAAAGTAAAAGACATTGCGCGCGAACTTATTGCCCTATACGCCAAACGCAAAGCAGAGAAAGGGTTTGCCTATTCGGCCGATAGTTACTTGCAACAAGAATTGGAATCGTCGTTCCTATACGAAGATACCCCCGACCAAGCCAAAGCCACCGTTTTGGTAAAACGCGACATGGAAAGCGACAAACCCATGGACCGCCTTATTTGTGGCGACGTAGGGTTTGGCAAAACCGAAATTGCCATGCGCGCTGCCTTTAAAGCCGTAACCGACAGCAAACAAGTGGCCGTGCTGGTACCTACCACCGTATTGGCCTTTCAACATTACAAAAGCTTTAGCAAACGGTTAAAACGATTCCCCTGCAAGGTAGAATACCTAAGTAGAGCCCGCAAAGCATCGGATGTAAAAGAAATTACCGAACAATTGGCATCTGGCAAAATTGACATTCTAATTGGCACCCACAAGTTATTGAGCAAAAGTCTAAAATTTAAAGATTTAGGGCTGCTTATCATCGACGAAGAACAAAAATTTGGTGTTGCTGCCAAAGAGAAACTAAAACAAGTGCGTGCCAACATCGACACGCTTACGCTTACCGCTACGCCCATACCCCGTACGTTGCAGTTTTCGCTTATGGGTGCACGCGATTTATCCATCATCAGCACCCCACCGCCCAACCGTTACCCCATTCAAACCGAGTTAATGGGCTGGGACGACGACACCATCAAAGAAGCCATTGAATTTGAAATAAGCCGTGGTGGACAAATTTTCTTTGTGAACAACCGCATCAACAACTTGCCCGATTTAGAGACCCGCATTCGCAAGTTGGTGCCACAAGCACGCATTTGCATTGGTCATGGTCAGATGGACAGCGAAAAGTTAGAAGAAATCATTCTGAACTTTATCAATTACGAATACGATATTTTGTTGGCCACCTCCATTATTGAGTCTGGCATTGATATTCCCAACGTCAACACCATGTTTATCAACGATGCGCAAAACTTTGGGCTCAGCGACTTGCACCAACTGCGTGGTCGTGTGGGACGTACCAACAAAAAAGCTTTCTGCTATTTGATTGCGCCACCGCTCAGTGGTCTTTCGCCCGATTCGCGCCGCCGTTTGCAGGCCATCGAGAATTTTTCGGATTTGGGCAGCGGCATTCACATTGCCATGCAAGATTTGGATATTCGTGGTGCCGGTAATATTTTAGGAGGCGAACAAAGTGGTTTTATTGCCGATTTGGGTTACGAGACCTACCATCGCATCTTAGACGAGGCCATTGGCGAGCTAAAACACCTGGATTTTGCCGACCTTTTTGCCGAGGAGATTGCTGCAGAAGCCACCAACTATACCACCGATTGTTTGTTTGAATCGGATTTAGAATTGCTCATGCCAGCCACGTATGTAGAAAGTGTATCGGAACGTATTCAACTGTACCGTCGTTTGGATGGTCTAAAAACCGAAGAAGAACTAACGGCCTTTGAGGCCGAACTAAAAGACCGCTTTGGCGAATTGCCAGAGGTTACCAAAGAACTAATTCAGGTAGTACGTCTGCGCCACATAGGCATGCGCAGCGGCATCGAAAAAATGACCCTACGCAAAGGCAAACTAACCGCCTACTTGCTCAGCAATTTCGACTCGCATTTCTACCAATCGGAAATCTTTAACAAGATGCTGATGTATGCGGTAGAGAACCCACGAGGCACCCTATTTAAAGAAGAAAACGGCAAGCGCACGCTTACCCTATTAAACATCACCAGCGTCCAAGACGCGTACAATTGCTTTATGCAGATGCAATGACATCCGACCATGATCGCTATCGGACACATAGAAAACCTTTTTACCGAGAAGTTCGGCATTCCTCGCCAAAGTGGTTTGGTGGGGGTTCTCTCGCGCATTGTATTGGCAGATGAATTTCGCAACCCCGATGTGTACCGCGGATTAGAAGACTACTCGCACGTATGGTTAATTTGGGAGTTCTACGCCAACAAAGAAGTTCCCTTTTCTCCAACCGTGCGCCCACCTAGATTGGGCGGCAATACCCGCATGGGCGTATTTACCA
>JAGCMZ010000008.1 GCA_017646225.1 Paludibacteraceae bacterium
CTCCCATGCCGTATCGTCGGTTACGTTGCCATCATCGTCAAAGGTAGCAATGTCTTCGCGTTCGGGGTATTCAATTTCAAACGCTTGGTCTACTTGCATATTGTAGGTAGCGATTGTTTTTTTACCTGTATTGGATGTGATAAAAGTACAACGTTTGTAGTCTTCGTTGGCACCGCTGTAACCATCGTATCTATCCACCATGTCGGTTTTGTCAAATCGAACGATGTATCCTGTATCTTCGTTTACGTTGACACGTGTTTCATCTTGGGTTATTTTATCCATAAATACGTAGATACCTTGGTATTCACCATCGATGTACATTTCTACGTATCTGCATTTTACGCCCCAAAGACCTGTCATTTGAGCGTATTGGTGGTAAGATAAGATGTTACGCATAAAGGTGGCATCGGGATAAGAGGCATACAATACCCAGTCTTTGTGCGCATCGCCATCGAACATGGCAAATTTTTTGGTTTTCACTTCGCCTAGTTTTTTAGCGTCGCAATTTTTGTCGCCCGTTACAAAAGCAAAACTTTTCTTGGGGTTATTTAAGCTGGATGAACCACGATAGTTCATGCGCGCTTTGCGGTCGTAGTGAAGTACGCTGGCATTGTTGATATCGTTGTTGGTAATATTGCCACCGTTTTCGTTCCATAAAATTTTAACGTCTACGCTGCGTTTTGCTTTTAGTTCTGCCACTTGTTCGGTAGTAGGATAATCTGCAGGAGACGTTGGGAAATCTTTGGCAGTACGAACCAATACTACAGGCAAATTACTGCTAAAGGTAACAGTTGATCCGCCTTTGTTGCTAATTTGAAGGGTATTTGAGTAGACCGTTTGTGTTTCTTCGTTAACATTGTAGGTAAGGACACAACGATAGTAACCAGCTTTGTTGGGGCGAATGTTGTCCCAAGATGCACCATCGCCACCTTCGTAACCCGACCAAGATGCATTGTCGGTAGAGAACTCCCAAGCGTAGGCGCTTAACTCGCCATTTTCGATGGTAGGAAGTTTAGCAACATAAAGACCTGCAAAATCGGTAAAGTCGTTGGTGTTAATAGACAAGCGATTGCGAATGGCTGCAATGGTTGCAGTGGGTTGTGTTGGGTCTATGGGTGTTGCCTCGGTAACTGTAACAGTGATTTTTTTGGTCGATGAATTAAATACAATGGTTACGTCGCTTGCTTTTGCAAGGGTAATAACGACGTTGTTGTCGGCATCTTTCGTAAAACCAGTGGTAGAGGTGAGTGCACTGTATCCCCATGAATTGTTCCAGGTTCCATCGGTAATTTTAAATTTGTATTCGCCTGCAGGTAGTGCACTGTAAGAGGCGGTATTGTCTGTAAGGGGGCATGCATCTGCCGACCAACCTGTGCCACAGCACCAATTAGTGCCTTCTACTGCGGCACCAGCAATGCAATAACCGCTAGTAGATGAAGCATCGTATGTAATGGATGCATTCCATCTGTTGTTGTAGTAATAAGGCTTAGAGGAATCGACGGTTAAGTCGTCAGTTTGGTTTCCTGTACCCCCTGCGCCCTTGTTGAAGATGATTCTATCGGCTACCGCATTATCGAAAGAATAGGAATATACTTCGTAGCCGTTCATGGTTTTAGGCTCTAGTGTGGCGGCGGTACCAGGCCACTCTGCAATAGCAGTTTGGGTGCTGTTTTTCCAAGCGTAGGCATGTACGTTGGTCCACTCGGGTGAGTTGACGAAATAAAGAGTAACATTTGCTGCTAGCATATTCAACGATATGAACAGCCATAAAAACAGGGTAGTGAGTTTTTTCATATAGTAATGGTTTTGGTATGTTTTAAGGCAAGTCTTGCAAGATAATAAAAATATTCTACAATACAAAATATGGAGCTTGAACGGTGTCGAGGTAGATACAGTGGGACAGTACCAGTATGGGCATAAAAAAAGCGACCCTTTGGAGGTCGCTTTTTTGCTATAGGAAATTTATTTTTTTATTGTTTTAAGACGTGTTTAATACCTGCCCAAAAAGGAACTTCGTCTCCTATTATAATTAGTTCAGATAGATTACCGTCTTCGTGGTAAATTGCGTTAATCTCTTTACTTCCTTTTGAAATAGTACAAAGTGTTTTGTTTGCTAGAACTTCTTTTGCTTTTAATTTTGCAATTTGGGTAGCATCCAGCTTAACGATGAAAATTTGACCTTCTATAACACCCATTTCAGAACCACCTTTAATATAGAACTCTTTTACGTCTCCTTTTTTTGTGGTTTTTGTAATTTCGTCAACTTTTGTAATTAATGGTAGATTTCTATCGAATATTTTTTCAAGTTTCCATAAACTATTTCCCATTGCATCATTTATAGCAAGGTCTTTAGATTGTTGATTGTAACCTTCAAATATAATAGATTCTTTTTCTATTACAGAGTTCTTAGTCTCGTCATAAAGAGTTAATATTAATGTAAATGTAGCTTTGTTAGTATAGACACCATATTGTTGGGTCATTACTCTTTCTTCTGTTACTAGAGATACGTTCCCCTTAATACGATATTTTTCAGCTATCGAGTCTGAGGCGGTCTCGCCTTCCTCTAAATTAACTACTACAAAACGACGCATTTGCCCAAGACGTTCAATAATAGTATTATGCATGTTCCAAGCTATTTCAGAAGCACGATCGTGGCTTGACTTTGTAATAAAATCTTCAACTATTATTGTCTTCTTATTAGGACCATCTGCGTATGAGAAGGTAATAGAACATAGATATAATATAATAAAAATAAGTTTTTTCATGTTAGTTTAGGTTTATTTCAATACGGCCAATGCATTTTTAATGCCCTGCCCGTTCTCATGGATACCGCCGGGCATATCCAGATCCACACCGGCCTTGAGTCCCAGCACACGGTCGCAGGTAGCGCCCCAATCAGTCATCACAACACCCTGAAAACCCCATTCACCGCGGAGCACATCCTGCAGCAGCCACCGGTTTTCCGAGACGCGCACACCGTTGACCCCGTTATAGCTACACATTACACTGCGGGGATTTCCTTCTTTGACCGCGATGCCAAATCCCTTAAGA
>JAGCMZ010000036.1 GCA_017646225.1 Paludibacteraceae bacterium
TGCCGCTTAAAGCCATACCAACAGCAACACCAGCCGATGCCAACAAGGCTGCAAAGGAAGTAGTTTCAACGCCCAACGCACCTACTACTGCAATAAGCAATAAAACGGTTAAGGTAACGCTTACCAAACTTTTGATAAAGGTTTTAATACCTTGATCCATGTTTTCGCGTTTGTCCAATGCTTTGCCTGTCATTTTCTTGATAAATGAAATAACAAGGCGACCTACGATGAAAATAAGAATGGCAGCCAAAATGTTTTTGCCAATTTCAATACCCGAATCCCAAGCTACATTTAAATAAGGTTGAAGTCTTTCCATGATGTTTAATGTTTATTATTCAAAGCTTCGCTTTTCATGATTTCAGGCTTCGCCTTAGCATAGTTCAAACAGGTTTGACTCTGCTTTCGGCTTGCACTGAAATTCGATTAGTCAATTAGTCAAAATTAGAACACAAAGTTATAAAATATTTTTTGCTTTTTTGTTCAAAAACCGTATATTTGTGTTTTGTGAACAAATCATTAACTACAATAATCAACTTATGAAAAAAATCATTTTAACGGTTCTTTTGGCGGTGTCGTCGCTATTGGGCGTTTATGCTCAGTCGTATACGGGCGACCAAGCCAAACGAGGTTATGGTATCTTTAGCGATAAAGTTACCTTTATTTTTGATGAGAACATCTACGGACAACGCCCCGAACGTGTGTTTGTGACCGGCGATTTCCGTGGTTGGGATGCTTCTACCGAAGTAGGAGAGTGGGATTTGAAAAAAGTGGGTGAACAATGGATTCTTACCATCGACAATGCCGATGATAAAGTCATTAAACCCAATACTGGTTTTAAATTCCGCATCAACAACGATGGTCAATGGTTAGATCCTACCGACCAATCGCCCAACGTAAAAGGTGGCAACTTGATTTACGAAATGGACCGCGTGGTAGCAGGTCTATCGGCAGAAGTTCGCAAAAGCAACCTTATTTGGGCTAATATTTCGGGTGTAAAACGTTCATTCAACCCATCGGACTACAAAATTACCGATGCAGCAGGTAACGAAATCAAAGTTGTAGGCGTTCTTCCTAACGAATCTACCTCTACCTTGATTGTTCCAGAAAAAGAATTGGACATCCGTCGTGTATACTACTTAGAAATTCCTTCACAAAAACTAAAAGCTCCTTGCTCGTACGATGGCTGGTTCCGCGAAGTTTATTCTACCAAAGAATTAGGTGCTAACATCGACAACGGTGTTACTAGCATTCGCGTATTCTCTCCTCGTGCAGAACAAGTTAAATTGTACCTTTACAAAGGTGCTAATGATACCGAAGCATACAAAACATACGACATGACCGTTGACCAAGACGGTGTTTGGGAAACCATTATTAACGAAGACTTGCACGGTGTTTACTATGACTTTACCGTTCATGGTTCTACCGATCCAGGTAACTTGTTCTACGAAACCAAACCTGTTCACATCAACGACCCATACGCACGTGTAAGCGACGATACCTTTGGTAAATGCCGTATTTGGCACCGTACCAAAGCCGCTACTCCTCTAAAAGGTGGTGTGCCTAAAATGGAAGATGTAATTTCGTACGAAGTTCATGTACAAGACTTTACCGACAATCTTCCTTTGCCTGATAGCCTAAAAGGTACCTTAAAAGGTATGATTACCCCAGGCTTGCGCAACGAACGTGGCGAAAAAGTAGGTTTTGACTATTTGGTAGACTTGGGTATCAACGTAGTACACTTGATGCCAGTACAAGAATACTTGCACTTCCCAACCGACGACTGGTACGAATCGTTCAAAGACGATCCATACATGATTGAACAAGGTATTGCCCACGAAAACTACCAATGGGGTTACCGTACATCGTTCGCGATGGCGGTTGAATCTCGCTACCGTGTTAAAGGTGCCGAACTAGGTTCTGAACGCGACGATATGCGCGACTTGGTACAAGCATTCCACGATAAA
>JAGCMZ010000037.1 GCA_017646225.1 Paludibacteraceae bacterium
TGTGACTGGAGTCAGACGTGTGCTCTTCCGATCTAATTCTTAACGTTTTGACGCGATAGAATCAAAGCAGTTGGTGTGTCGCAATTTTCTAGTGCCATTTTCCATGCTACGGTAGTTTCGTCTACGTCAGCTGGACGAAGCACCAACATTGAGTTGCGTCCTTTGTGGTTTTTAACCGCTTCCATCAAACGCACTTGCATTTCTTGTTCAATGGGTTGGTGAGTTGGACCATCTTCGCCTACACGGAAAGCATCGTGTGTCCATACATAAACTACTTGCAAACGCATCAAGGCCGACATACGGAAGGCAGGTTTCATGTAGTCTGAGAACACAAAGAAGGTACCGCACACAGGAATAATACCTCCGTGCAATGCCATACCGTTCATGATACAAGCCATGGCCAATTCGCTTACACCAGCGTGCAAGAAACCACCAGAGAAATCGCCTTTTACAAAAGGTTTGCTGTTTTTCAAGAAACCTTCGGTTTTATCTGAGTTAGAAAGGTCGGCCGATGCCACTACCATGTTTTCAACTTGTTCCGAGAACAAACCTAGCATAGCACCCGATGCTGAACGGGTTGCTTGGTTGGCTTTTTGTTGAATGGCAGCATAATCAATTTTAGGAATAACGCCACCGTAGAAATTATGGAATTTAGTAGCCAATTCTGGATTAGCTGCTTCCCAAGCGGCTTGTTCTGCATGACGTTTTGCTACCATAGCACGCAACTCGTTTAAACGAGCTTGGTACATTTCTGCTACTTCGTCAAAAATAACAAATGGATTTTGAGCATCACCGCCCAAGTTTTTAACGGTATTATCGATCGATGCACCTGCAGCACCCAAAGGTTGACCGTGGGTAGACACCATGTTTTCAAAACTTTCACCATTAGGACCTACAGCGCCTTTACCCATCAAGGTTTTACCAATAATTAAGGTAGGACGTTCGGTTTCGGCATTGGCTTCTTTCAATGCTTGACGAATTTGAGCAGCATCGTTACCGTTAATGGTAATAACTTTCCAACCCCATGCTTCGTATTTCATGGCAGTATCTTCGGTCGATACTTGGTTTACGAAAGTAGAAAGTTGCACCTCGTTCGAGTCGAAGAACATGATCAAGTTACTCAATCCCAATGTACCTGCAATACGTCCAGCACCTTGCGAAATTTCTTCTTGAATACCACCGTCCGAAATAAAGGTGTAGATTTTATGTTTGGTCCATTCGCCAAAACGAGCGGCCATAAAACGTTCTGCAATAGCAGCACCTACAGCCATGGTATGACCTTGACCCAAAGGACCTGATGTATTTTCAATACCCAATTCAAAATTCACTTCTGGGTGACCAGGAGTACGGCTGCCCCATTGGCGGAACGCTTTCAAATCGTCCATGTTCAATTTGCCAATCATGGCCAATTGCGCATACAACATAGGCGACATGTGACCTGGGTCTAAAAAGAAGCGGTCGCGGTTCTCCCATGTAGCATTATCGGGGTCAAAAACAAGAAATTCCGAGAACAACACGTTGATAAAGTCTGCACCTCCCATGGCACCTCCGGGGTGACCCGATTTAGCTTTTTCTACCATAGAAGCAGCCAAGATACGGATGTTATCGGCCGCACGATTCAAAAGAGATATTTCGTTCATCATGTAAGAAGTAAATTTTATGAATTTTATATGGTGCAAAGTTACTATTTTTCACGTATTTAAACAAAAAAATAACCCTTTGAAGTCACAAAGAGTTATCAACAAAATGCCTTATTGGACACTTTTATTACTTTTTTGTAGGAAATTGGTAAGTTAAATGGTACAAAAGTCCAAAATTGGTTGCTTTGGCATCGCTTCCAAACCCTGTAATATAGGTGGGATAATTAGCCTCATTTTGGTAATAATGACCAAAGGTTTTCACCTCTAAAGCCAATCCCATAAAGAACTGTTTGTACACCTGTACACGCACCCCTATTTGGAATTCCAACCAGCCAAAATGAGCCACTTGATTGTTGGTTGCATACGTTCCTGTTTCCTGCCAGTAGCTATTAGAGAGTTTCGCATCCGACAACTGATAACTGGTAAAACTGTATCCGTATCGAATACCTGCAAACACAGCATGATCGCGTTTTCTATCGGGTTTGTAGTTTAAGAAATTGTAGTTAGCCCCTACCTTTACAAATCCACCTGCTGTGTTATATTTGTACAAATCTTGTTGTTCGTTGCAAGCCATCACACCCAGCTCGATGGTTGGGAACAAACGATGCCACAAGCTTACATCGGCAGCAACAGAAGCTTTAAAACGGCCTGTAAAAGCCGTTGCTATGGGATCAAAAATATCCAATGATAAAATAA
>JAGCMZ010000038.1 GCA_017646225.1 Paludibacteraceae bacterium
TACCTGGAGCATCACCGCCCGAGGTAAGTATTCCGATACATTTGATTGCCATAATATTGATGTGTTAAATTATTTTCGTTTATGTTTGTTTCTCTTCGTTTACGCAAAGTTAGCCATTTTTTGTGAATAACCTACGGCTTATAGCACAAATTGTGCAACGATTGATATATAGTGGATGGATTAAAACTACGAAAATTGCTTGAATCCATTGTTGCATCTATTAGAGATAGTAGTAGATATGTTGATGTACAAAAAAAAGAGGCCCATAGGACCTCTTTTTTATAATTATGTATATTTCCGTTAGAAGCGGAATGTGCAACTCAAACCAAAGCTACCAAAGCCATCGCCCCAACAATCGTCGAGCAGGAATACTGTAGGACGATAGTCTACAGCCAAAGTGATGGGTGCGCCACTGAAGTGGATACCGAAAGCGACATCACCTGCAACACCGACATTCATATTGTCCTTCCACAAACCAACTGCACCACCGACACCGGCCTGCAAGAACCAATCACCTGCGTTAGGAGTCCAATTACTCCAGTTGCAGCACTCCCAATTGTATACTACTGTACCGAAGAAGTTGCCGTCAAAGTCAAAAAGACCAGCGTTTACCTTCAAAACATTGCCTGAATTGAAGTAACGTTCGTACTGTAACTCTGCGCCGCTACCTGCACGGATACCCAAACCATTGTTCTGAGCAAATGTTGTTGCAGCCAACATACAGAAAAGGGCTGCCATAATAAGTTTCTTCATACACATAAAATTTTAGAGGTTAATACAATTACAAATATAGCAATTTTTTTGAAAAAACAAAAAGCTTATCTTAATAATTATACTGCGGTAGCAGCGGATTTGAGCTTGTGTTAGTAGGCCTGAGACGAATCGTGATGTGGATGGGCAATTAAGAATTTGAAATTTAATAATATATTGTTGTATGTTTTCAAAAAATGATGTATATTTATATCGTTAAACTCTAAATCTAACCAAATTATGAAAAAGTATTTTGCAGAGATGATTGGAACTATGGTTCTGGTCTTGATGGGTTGCGGTACAGCTGTAAGTTTGAATTGTGGCGTTGATACTGCATCTGTTGTGGGAACGGCTATGGCATTTGGTTTGGCTGTTGTTGGTATGGCATATGCTATCGGTGGCGTTTCGGGTTGTCATATTAACCCTGCTATTACATTGGGCGTATGGCTTTCGAAGCGAATGAGTGGTAAAGACGCATTGATGTATATGTTGTTCCAGGTTATTGGAGCATTCATTGGTGCTGGTATCCTTATGGCACTTGCTCCTGAGTCGGGCTTGGGTGCTAATGCTGTTCAGTCTGGTATTACTACTTGTGCTGCGGTTACAGCCGAGATAGTATTTACATTCGTTTTTGTTTTGGTTGTGCTTGGTGCTACCGATGCTGATAAGGGTGCAGGTAATTTAGCAGGTTTGGCTATTGGTTTAACGTTGATTCTTGTTCACTTGGTATGTATCCATTATACCGGCACATCGGTTAATCCTGCTCGCTCAATCGGTCCAGCAGTGTTGGCCGGAGGTAAGGCTCTTGCAGATTTGTGGATTTTTATTGTAGGCCCATTTGTAGGTGCAGTTCTTGCGGCTATCGTGTGGTGTGGAATTGGTTGTGAGTGCAAATGTAAGAAGTAGGACTTTATCCGATAATTTAATATTTGTTGAAGAAATACAATAAAAGTTATGGAGGAAACAATCTGTTTCCTCCATAACTTTTTCTGTTTATTTTGCGAATCTGTATTTTATTGTCTTAAGTGATTTGCTGTCGGATGTGTTGCCGTAGTGCAGGGTGTACTCGCCATCCATAGGATTCATTCGGCCCGATTCGGGATTCCACCACAAGAAGGTCTCATCACTGAGGGGGATGCTAACCTCCCTCTGCTCGCCAGCTTTCAGAGCAACACGCTTAAATCCTCTCAATGTCTTGATTGGGCCTTCGGGGTCATCTGCGCGGCTGATGTATAGCTGTACGACATCCTCGCCGTCGCGGTTGCCCGTATTTCGGACGTTTACGACCAATGCCTTACCTCCA
>JAGCMZ010000039.1 GCA_017646225.1 Paludibacteraceae bacterium
TGGTAATTTGGTTGTTGTCGTAACCAAAGCAGGTGCCAGGATTGTTTAACGAGTTAAGCACAATAAAGTCTAGGTTCTTGCGCGCTAGTTTTTGTGCTGCATTGGCCGCCTCGTTGTCGGTTTCCAGTGCAAAACCCACCAAAACTTGGTTGGCTTGCTTTGCCTTTCCAAGGGCAGCTGCAATGTCTTGTGTAGGTTGTAACTCAATGCTCATGCCGTTATCACCACGTTTAATTTTGCTGTCAGCTTTGGTGATTGGGGTAAAGTCGGCTACGGCCGCACACAAAATAGCTGCATCGGCAGTTGGGAAAGCTTCGGTAGTGGCTTGGTACATTTGAGCGGCCGATTCTACCGAGGTAACGGCAATGTTAGGGTGTTGGGCTTTGATTTGCACGGGACCCGATACAAGGGTTACATTTGCACCCATTTGAGCACAAGTCTCGGCAAGGGCGTAGCCCATTTTTCCACTCGAGTAATTGCCAATAAAACGAACAGGGTCTATTTTTTCGTAAGTAGGACCTGCGGTAATTAAGATGTTCTTGCCTGCTAAAGGTTGGCTGTTTTGTAGTTTGTCCGCTACAAATTGGGCAATGACTTCGGGTTCTGCCATGCGTCCTTTGCCCTCTAAACCGCTGGCTAAAAAGCCACTGGCAGGTTCAATAAGTTGTACACCACGATTGCGCAAGGTTTGTAAGTTTTCTTGTGTGGCAACGTGCGCGTACATGTCCAAATCCATGGCAGGAGCCGCAAAAATAGGGCAGCGTGCCGACAGATAGGTGGTGGTAAGCAAATTATCCGCCATACCGTGCGCCATTTTGGCTAAGGTGTTGGCGGTGGCAGGAGCAATGATGTAGGCATCTGCCCACAAACCCAACGATACGTGGCTGTTCCATCTGCCATCGGTAGGATCAAAAAAGTCTACCAATACAGGGTTGCGCGAAAGGGTAGCCAAGGTAAGAGGTGTAATAAATTCTTTGGCCTTTTCGGTCATTATCACCTTTACTTCGGCACCACGTTTCACCAATTCACGTACCAGGATAGCCGTTTTGTAAGCGGCAATACCCCCGGTTACTCCTACTATGATGTGTTTGCCTTGCAACCTTATTTAATTTTGGCAGGATTGCGGAAATAGGTTTTGTCTTCGATGTACTCTTGGGTTGCCAACAAAACAGGTTTAGGCAAACGTTCGTAGTATTTCGAAATTTCGGTTTGTTCGCGGTTGTCAAATACTTCTGCTTCCAAGTTGTCAACAGCATTGCCCGAGAATTCTTCCAATTTGCGTTTCAACTCGTCTTTGATTTCAACGCTAATTTGGTTAGCACGTTTGCCAATGATAGCAACGGTTTCGTACACATTTTCGGTGTTTTCACACAAACTGTTTACGTCGCGTGTAATGGTGTTGATAGGCGCGTTCGATTTTTTGTAATCCATAATCTTATTTTATATAGTTTTCAATTATTTCTTGCAAGTGTTCTGCCATTTTCTCTACTTCTTTTTGATGCTTGCTGTCTGGGTGCTCTTGTATAAAGTAGTAGCATTCATCGCGTGCATCTTCGCAACGATCCAATAATTTTTCTTGCACGCTCTTAATGGCTTCGTGGTATTTCGATTTTACAATGATAAAAGCCAACTCACCAATGTATTTTGAGTCGGGATAATCGGTAATGGCATTTTGTGCGGTTACAATGGCAGCACGATAGTTGTTACCCCTGTAATCGCCCAAATTATAATACAATTTGGCATTCAAGTATTCACGTTCTGCCAATTTGTCGTACAATTCTGCTTGTAATGTACGTGCGCTATCTGTCTGGCTGTGATAGGGGAATTGCTCAATAAACAACTGAAAGTGTTCTATGGCCTTCATGGTTGGACGTTGGTCCAATTCAGGCTCGGGCGATTCCATGTACTCCGAATAAGCCAACATAAACAAACACTCGGGGTAGTTTTTACCACGCATGTAGGTGTTTACGTAAGTTTGATAATAGTGCGCAGATGCAATGTAATCTTTGCGCTTAAAATAGCTGGTCGATAAAAGATACAAGATATTTTCCGATTTCTCGGTGCCTTTGTATTGGCTCGATATATCTTCCAAAAGGCGAATGGTCTTTTTGTAATCTCCTTTTTCGTAGTATTCCAATGCACCCTTGTATTTCAATTCGCCATCCTTGCTTTTCAGCAGCTGATTGTAATACTTATCGGCCATAGTGGGCATGCACATACTCCACATAACCACGGTTGCTATAAAAATAAGCGCTTTTCTCATCAATCGGCAAAGGTAATAAAAAAATATGAACTTTGCGAATGCTTATTTCCATTTGTAAGCAGATTTGGGGGCAAACCTGCGTTTGATGTGCAGAAATAAGTTAATAAGTGGTAAAAGGATATCCAAAAGCGTTACACCAAAGTAAAATTTCTTTTCGCCCAACAGTTTGGCAGTAGCGTTGATAACGCTCACTTGTGCTATGTTACGCAACAAGAAAGCCAATGCAGCAAGGGCTATGCCGTAAGGATAACTCATGCAGGCAACAGCAATAAGCGATGCGTAAAATCCCAATCGAGAAAGTAACTCAATGCCAATAAAACATTTGTTGCTAAAGCGATAGTAACCAGAGGTGGATAAATGGCGCGATTTCTGCAAGCACCATTGTTCAAACGTTTCTTTTGGGTTGGAAATGGTAACCGAATCGGCATGAAACTCAATGCGAGTGTTGCCTTTTTGGCTATTTTCGTTCACAAACAAGTCGTCGTCGCCCGATTGCAGATTTAAGTGCTTGGTAAAACCTGTGGTTTGTTGAAAGAAACTTTGACGGTAACCCATGTTTCTGCCAACACCCATATAGGCGCGTTTACCCAATCCTAGGTTCAGGTATTGCATCCCAATGGTAAGGGTATCAAAACGGATCAAAAAGTTGAGGAAACCTTTGCGGTATTCGTATGCTCCATAACCCAATACCATTTGTGTGGTATGAGTAAAATTGCGTACCATAAGTTGCAACCAGTCTTTGCTTCTGGGGTAACAGTCGGCATCGGTAAACA
>JAGCMZ010000040.1 GCA_017646225.1 Paludibacteraceae bacterium
GCATGAATAGAGAAGAAATAAAACAGTATTTGAAGCACCGTGAGCCCATGTTGTTGCTCGATACGGTAGATTTGCAAACAGAAGTGGATGCGCAAGGCAATGAGGTTTTGGTGGCTTATGCTAGCTATTATGTAAGAGGAGATGAATTCTTTTTACAGGGCCATTTTCCAGATTATCCCGTAGTGCCTGGTGTTATCTTGTGCGAAATGATGGCACAATCGTGTGGTTTATTGTTGGGCGATGAAGTCAAAACAAAACTAACATTCTATACAGGCATAGATAATGTTCGTTTTAAGGGACAAGTTCGTCCTGGCGATACAGTAAAAATCAAATCGTTTATTGTGGATAGAAGAAAGAGTCTTATTTTTGTAAAGGCTCAGGCCATGGTAAATGATAAAGTTTGTTGCAAAGGAGATTTGAACTTTGCTTTAATGTAAAGATATGAGTACACTATTAGCAGGAAAAGTAGCCCTTATTACGGGCGGATCGCGCGGTATAGGCAAGGCCATCGCAGCACAGTTTGTAAAACAAGGTGCTGTTGTAGCGTTTACCTATGTTAAGGAAGAAACAGCGTTACAAACTAAGGCAGAATTAGAAGCTTTGGGAGGTAAAGTGTTGGCATTTCAGGCCGACGCTACCAATTATGACGTAGCCAAAGAAGTGATAGACGAAGTAATGAAACAATGCGGCAGAATTGATATCTTGGTAAACAACGCTGGCATTACCCGCGATGGCTTGTTGATGCGTATGACTCCCAGTCAATTTGATGAAGTCATAAACGGTAACTTGCGTTCGGCGTTTAATTATTGTCAGCTATGTACGCCCATTATGCTTCGTCAACGTGGGGGTAGCATTATCAATATGTCGTCTGTAGTAGGTTTGCATGGCAATGCAGGACAATGTAATTATGCCGCTTCAAAAGCCGGAATTGTTGGTTTAACCCAAAGTATGGCCAAAGAATTGGGCGGTAAAGGTGTTCGTATCAATGCCATTGCTCCTGGATTTATTCAAACCGATATGACCCAAGGTCTTTCGGAAGAGGTAAAAAACAAATGGATCAACGAAATTCCGTTGAAACGTGTGGGCACTCCCGAAGATATTGCCAACGTAGCGGTTTTCTTGGCCTCTGATATGTCTGCCTACGTAACGGGTCAAGCCTTGTCTGTAGACGGTGGTAAATGCATCTAATCGAAAAAACATGAAATACAATATAGTCGTTTTAATGAAACAGGTTCCTGATACACGTTGTGTTTGTCAGGATACCTTAAATGCAGATGGAACCATTAATAGGGCAGCATTGCCTACCATCATCAATCCCGATGATAAAGTAGCCTTGGAACAAGCCATCCGCATAAAGGAATTGTACCCTGCATCGACCATTACCATCTTGACCATGGGATTGCCTTCGGCGGGCGATGCCGTGAAGGAAGGTTTGTACAGGGGTGCAGATGGTGGTTATGTGTTGTGCGATGCGCAATTTGCTGGATCGGATACCTTGGCTACCTCGAATGTATTGTCTGCAGCCATTAAAAAAATAGAAAATGTGGATATTATTTTGGCGGGTCAGCAAACCTTGGATGGTGATACGGCGCATGTGGGTCAGCAAGTGGCTTGCTTGTTAGGTATTCCTGCCATTACCGCAGCTATAAACGTAGAGGTGAATCAAAATGACTTGTTGGTGGTTCGTCAACTAGACGAAAGTGTAGAGAAAGTAGCGGCGCAATTGCCCATTTTGATTACCATGAACGTAGCGGCGTGTGAACTCAGACCTTGTCATGCTAAATGTGTTATGACGCACAAAAATACAGCTATTCCACAATGGACAGCAGCCGATATCAATGTTGATGTTACCAAGTGTGGTTTGCAAGGTTCTGCCACACAGGTGAAATCGACCTTGCCCATTATTTTGCAAAAGAAGGAACAAGCCTGTTTTACGTCCGATGAAATGGATAGTTTGGTAGCGATGTTACAAAATACAGGTGTAATAGCGTAAGGGAATGCGTATGAATAATATATTGGTTTATATACAAACAGATGCCAATGGCCAGGTAGCACCAGTTAGTACAGAATTACTAACCAAAGCAAAATCATTGGCCAATGAATTGCAAGTGAAATTAGAGGCGGTGGCCATTGGTAAACAGTTGCAACAGGTAAAAAAGGTTGTTGCACCATTTGGAGTAGATATGTTGCACATTTTTGATGATGCTAAACTGTATCCTTATACCACCTTGCCTTATAGCAGCATCTTAGCTAAATTGATACAAGAAGTACAACCTCAAATTGTGTTGATGGGTGCTACCTCGTTGGGCCGCGATTTAGCTCCCAGGGTGGCTGCCAGTGTACAAACAGGATTGACCGCTAACTGCATCGATTTGCAAATTGATAAGCAAACGGGGTTGTTGGATCAAATACGTCCTGCATTTGGCGATAACATGATGGCTACCATTGTTACACC
>JAGCMZ010000041.1 GCA_017646225.1 Paludibacteraceae bacterium
AGCAAGTCGATTACTTTAATACCGGTATAAAGAATTTCTTTAGAAGTAGCCAATTCTTCGTAGGTAGGAGGCAGACGGTGAATAGGGTATTCTTTGCTTCGGTTAAGTTCCGAAATACCGTCAATGCTATCGCCTGTAACGTTTAGCAAGCGACCTTTAATTTGGTTGCCAATAGGTACCGAAATAGGAGCACCTGTAGGTATTACTTCCATGCCACGTACCAAACCATCGGTCGAATCCATAGCAATGGCACGGATTGAATTTTCGCCGATATGTTGTTGGCATTCAATGATTAGTTTTTGTCCTTCGGGACGAATAATGTGCAATGCGTCGTGAATTTTAGGTAGCGCATCGCCGCCTTGTTCAAAGGTTACGTCCACTACAGGACCGATAACTTGTGTAATATAACCTGTTGTATTTGCCATAATTTGTATAAAATAACAATCCCAAAATTACCAATTTTTAAGTTACTGCCCAAGAAAAACTATTTTTTTTTACCCAATTGTTGAAAAAAGCGCATAAAAAATGAGTAAAGTTGCCTTTACTCATTTTTTTGCGCTTGTCGCTTGTTGCTTGTTGATTTTATTGACTAGCAACTATCGACAATCAACTATCGACAGTTATAAATAGCTGGCGATGTTATTTTCGATACGTTCCAATAGGTTAGAGGTATCGGTTTTTTCAAATTTTTCGCCGGTAATGTTTTCGTACAATTCCATGTAGCGATTGGTAATGCCTGCAACAATTTCGTCGGTCATTTCGGGTACTTGTTGGCCTTCTTTGCCTTGGAAGCCATTCTCCATCAACCATTCGCGCACAAATTCTTTAGAAAGTTGTTTTTGTGCTTCGCCTTTTTCAAAACGTTCTTCGTAACCATCGGCATAGAAGTAACGAGAAGAGTCGGGGGTGTGGATTTCGTCCATCAAATAAATTTGACCATCGCATTTGCCAAATTCGTATTTGGTATCTACCAAAATCAATCCGCGTTTAGCGGCAATTTCAGAACCACGTTTAAACAAAGCCAAGGTGTATTGTTCCAAAAGTGCATAATCTTCTGCGCTTACCAAACCTTGTGCAATGATTTCTTCTTTGCTAATATCTTCGT
This sequence comes from Paludibacteraceae bacterium, assembly GCA_017646225.1. Lineage (GTDB taxonomy): Bacteria > Bacteroidota > Bacteroidia > Bacteroidales > Paludibacteraceae > Enterocola. The sequence continues at coordinate 1,106 of JAGCMZ010000041.1, forward strand.
CGTGTTGGCCCAACTCTGCTTTGGTGGTAGGGGTGATAATAGGGGTTTCAAAAGCTTGGTTTTCGCGCATACCATCGGGAATTTGAACGCCGCAGATTTCGCGAACACCGTTTTTGTAAGCACGCCATGCGCTACCGCACAAGTAACCGCGTACAATCATTTCTACAGGGAAACCTTGGCAACGACGGCCTACGGTAACCATAGGGTCGGGAGTGGCTAGTTTCCAGTTTGGAACGATGTCGGCTGTAGCATCCAAAAATTTAGCTGCAATTTGGTTAAGCATTTGTCCTTTGTAAGGAATGCCTTTTGGAAGTACCACGTCGAATGCCGAAATACGGTCGGTGGCTACCATAACTAGGGTGTCGCCAATGCTGTATACGTCGCGTACTTTGCCGTGGTATACGTCGGTTTGGCCTTTAAAATTGAAGTTAGTTGCTGTTAGTGCGTTCATAATTTTTTTGTTTAGTTGTTTAGTCGTTTAGGTGTTTAGTTCGCTTCGCTCATGAAGTTGCTCACGCTCGGCATAATCAATGTAAACATTGCTTCTGCACTCACTTAATCGCAACTTTAGTCGTTTAGTCGCCTCTATTCGGTCCCTGAGCTTGTCGAGTTTCTTGAGCAGCGAGAGCAGAAGCAATGCTTGCATTGATTATGCCGAGTCGCAAAAGAAATATTCAAGGGCCCGAATAATCGTTAAATCGTTGAATCGCAGAGTCGAAATATTCTTAATTGCTCGCAACTTTCAACCTTAGACTTTTGACGATTGCGAAGTAATCTCATTCCTTTCGTAGGCGTCTACAATGCGCGAAACCAATTTGTGTCGGATAATGTCCTTTTTGTCAAATTCTATAAACGATATGCCTTTTACACCGTTTAATATATGCATGGCGTGTAATAAACCCGATTGTTTGCTTTCTGGTAAGTCAATTTGGGTGCTATCGCCCGTAATAATCATCTTGGAGTTAAAACCAAGACGGGTTAAAAACATTTTAATTTGTTGTTTGGTGGTGTTTTGGGCTTCGTCCAAGATAATAACGGCATCGCTTAGGGTTCTACCACGCATAAATGCTAAGGGCGCAATTTGGATAACGTGTGTTTCTAGGTATTCCTTTAGTTTAAAAGGCGGAATCATGTCTTCCAAAGCATCGTACAAGGGTTGCAAGTAGGGGTCTATCTTGTCTTTCATATCGCCTGGCAAGAAACCTAGTTTTTCGCCAGCTTCTACGGCCGGACGGCTTAATATAATTTTTCGTACTTGCTTGTTTTTTAGGGCTCTAACGGCCAATGCAATGGCGGTATAGGTTTTACCCGAACCAGCAGGCCCCATGGCAAACATTAAATCGTTTTTGTCAAAGTCTGCTAGTAATTTTTGTTGATTGGGCGTGCGAGCGGTAATGGGTTTGCCATTTAATCCGTGCAATATCAAATTGTTGGGTACGGGGTCGGTAACGCTTGTATTTCCTTTTACAATGTCGATGATGGTAGCTTCGGGCAAATTGTTGAATTCGGCAGCATGCTTTTCTAGCAAGGTCATCTTATCGTAAAAAGTAGCCAATTCTGCCTCGTCGCCCACGGCTTTAATCATGCTTCCCCTGGCAACCAATTTAATTTTTGGGAATACCACCTTAAGCAAGCGAATGTTGCTGTTGTTAACCCCGCAAAATACCACGGGGTCGGCATTGGTTAGTATGTATGTGGTTTCGTTCACCGCTTATTCTGCTTCGTTTAATTGGTTGATGCAACGTTGTAGGCTAGCCTCCCAGTGAGGAACCTCAATGCCAAAGGTGTTTTTAATTTTTGCTTTGTTAAGCACGCTGTAATGAGGACGAGCGGCTTTGGTAGGGTAGTCTTTGGTTTCAATGGGGTTTACTTGGCAAGTGGTAATACCCGATAGTTGGTGAATTTTAAGGGTAAAATCGTACCAACTGCAAACACCTTCGTTGCTATAATGATAGATGCCCCCTTTGTTGTGTTCTTGGTCGATGGTTTGATCTAGCATCACCAATAAAGCTGCTGCTAAATCTTCGGCAAAAGTGGGCGAACCTACTTGGTCAAAAATAACGTTTAGTTGCTCGCGTTCTGCGCCTAGTTTACGCATGGTTTTTACAAAGTTGTTGCCAAATGGCGAGTACAACCAAGCTGTACGCACTACCATAGCGTTTTCGCAGGCTTTTAAAAGGGCTTTTTCGCCTTTTAATTTGGTTTTTCCGTATACCGAGCAGGGGCTGGTGGGCATATCTTCGGTATAAGGCATATAACCTTTTCCATTAAAAACATAGTCGGTCGATACGTGAATAATGCCAGCGCCTACTTCTGCGGCTACTTCGCCTAAGTTTTTTACCGCTTTGGCGTTGATTTTCTCGCACAATTCGGTTTCGTCTTCGGCTTTGTCAACGGCGGTATAAGCGGCGCAGTTAATGATGTATCGAATATCGTTTCCTTGCACAAAATCAAGCAACATGGCTTTGTCGCAAATGTCTAGGCTATCTACGTCGGTAAACATAAAATTGTACTGAGGGTAGTTGGCCGACAAAATACGTACTTCGTTGCCCAATTGACCGTATGCACCGGTTACAAGAATGTTTTTCATGGTATATTAGTAAACAAAGTTGGTTTTTAAATCTTTGAATAGGGGGTGTTTAAGGTCTTTTTCCGATATCAGTTGTTTGTCGGCAGGAATGCCCCAATCGATGTTTAAATCGGGGTCGTTAAACATAACACCACCTTCTAGTTGTGCGTTGTAAAGATTATCGCATTTGTAGGTAAATACAGCGGTTTCGCTTAGTACCGAAAAACCATGCGCAAAACCACGTGGAATAAGGAATTGGGTTTTGCTATCGGCGTCCAATTCAATGCCGTACCATTTGCCGTAGCTAGGCGAACCTACACGAATGTCTACCGCTACATCGTATACTCGACCTTCTACTACCGATACCAATTTTGATTGGCTTTCTGGGTTAAGTTGAAAGTGCAAACCTCTAATAACGCCATAGGTAGATTTAGATAGGTTGTCTTGGCAAAAATCTTGCATAATGCCAGCGTCTTGGTAACGTTTTTTGTTGTATGTCTCGCAGAAGTACCCACGAGCATCGCCAAAAATTTTAGGTTTAATAATCAATAAACCTTCTATGCCAGTTTCTATAATTTCCATAGGTAGTTTTTTTAGTCGAAAGTCAAAAGTTGTTTAATCGTTTAATCGTTGAATCGTTAAGGCACTTTGCAACCAGAGATTAAATAATATTAGGTTCGTCGGCAATTTTAATAAGG
>JAGCMZ010000042.1 GCA_017646225.1 Paludibacteraceae bacterium
CCTGCTTGGGTTAGGATGTGAAAAATCATGGCAGTGGTGGTCGATTTTCCCGATGTTCCGCCCACAGCAATGGTTTTTACTTGGTCCGATAGGGCAGCCAATACAGCCGAGCGTTTGGCAATGGGAATGTTCAACGATAAGGCTTTTTGGTATTCCACGTTGCTCTCTTCGATAGCAGTCGATACTACTACTAAATCGATGCTTTCGTCAATGCCATTACCATCTTGTTCTACACAGGTAATGCCCATGTCTTCAAATTGCTGTTGCAACAGCGATTTGGTACCTGGAGCAAACAAGCGGTCCGATCCAGTAACGGTTTTACCACAACCGCGTAAATATTGAGCAATGGCACTCATGCCGGTGCCTGCTATGCCTACAAAAAAGAATGATTGATAGTCTTGTATGTTCATAATAGAAAAAGATTAATGCAATATTTTGTACACCAATTCTTTGAGTAGTTTGGTGTCGTCGTTGTCGGCCGTTCCGATACCTTTCGATTTGCCGTCGTACTCACGAAGGTAACCAATAATTTTAAAGGTTTGCATTTTCGAAAAGCGTCTGGCGCCTGCCTCGTAACTTTTAATGGCCCATGGTTGAATGCGCAATAGTTCGGTTGCTCTGCTTTTGTCGGCCATATACAGGTACGACATAAGGTTGGCAAAATAGTTAAACAAGGTAACTATGATGCGCTGAATGGGCTCGTTGGTGTGCAGTATAATTTGATTCGCTTTTAAAACGTTGCCTGCAATAAGGGCATCTTGCAATTCAAATGTACTGTATTTTTTGCTCATTCCCGTTGTCTTTTCCAGCAAGGCAGCGGTAATGTTTTTGTTGTCGGTAAGTAAGATAGAGAACTTTTGCACAATGCTTTCAATCAGGCTCAAGTCGGTGCCTGCCAATTCCAATAGCATGCGAACCGCATCGTTATCCATGCTAAGCTGATGTTGCCTTAATTGTGCTTGTATAAATTGCTCTACCTGATTTTCGTACAGTTTTTTCGATTCAAAAACCACGCCCATTTGGTCGGCTACTTGCATCCATTTTTTACGGCGGTCGATGGTGCCGTACTTGTAGGCAATGATTAAAATAGTTTGGGGCTGAGGTTTTTGTAGGTAAAATTGCAACTTGTCAAATACGTCTTTTTTATCGACCGTTTGCGCTTCCTTTAAAATTACTACCTGATATTCTGACATCATGGGGTAGCGTTGGGCATCGTTGATGATATGGCCTACAATGTCGCCGTTTTTGTTGCTTTTGGTGTCGTTGCCGTAGCGAACGGTAAGGTTCATCATCTTTTCGTCTTCGGTCAGGATGTTCGATTCTAATGCCTCAACAATCTTGTTGATGTAATACGGCTCTTCGCCCATTAGTACGTAAATGGGCGCAAACTGTTTCATGCTAATTTGCTGCATGATGCTAGCGTATGTCAATCCTTTTTGTGCCAAAAAAATGATGTTTTACAAAAATCGTATTACCTTTGTAAAGGTAGTATTTATTTTGGAATTACGCGTAGAAAATAAGAACGGAAAAAAACACATTTTTGACGCTTTTCGTCAAAAGTGGGTAGTGCTTACGCCCGAAGAAGGTGTGCGTCAGCAGTTTTGTCAGTTTTTGGTCGATGTAAAAAGTTATCCACAAGTTTGCATAGCCAACGAATGTACCTTGCCCATCAACGGGCAATTACAACGATGCGATACCGTAGTCTATTCAAAAAGCCATCCTGTTATGCTAGTAGAATACAAAGCTCCTACGGTAAAAATAACCCAAGATGTTATCAATCAAGCACTTCGCTATAATACGCAATTACACGTTCCCTACCTAGTGGTAACCAACGGCATCGACACGTATTGCTTTGTTATCAACTACCAAACCCTAAAAGCCACTCCGCTAACCGATATTCCTGAGTATCGGTTGCTATAAAAAAAGGTTGCTAAAATTTTAGCAACCTTTTTTTGTATTCATCGATTCCTCGATTAATCGATTAATCGATTAGTCATCGCGCAGCGATTTTTTTATCCTTTAATAGCAGCTACGCCTGGAAGTACTTTACCTTCAATAGCTTCCAACAAAGCACCACCACCGGTAGAGATGTAAGATACTTGGTCGGCCATGCCAAATTTGTTGATGCAAGCAACAGAGTCGCCACCACCAATCAACGAGAAGGCACCGTCTGCAGTTGCTTTAGCAATAGCTTCGGCAATAGCACGAGAACCAGCGGTAAAGTTGTCAAATTCAAATACACCAGCAGGGCCGTTCCACAAAATGGTTTTAGCACCTTCGATAGCAGCTGCAAATGCTTTTTGAGTGTCAGGACCAGCGTCCAAACCTTCCCAACCTTCTGGGATAGCATTAGCAGGAACAACTTGGGTGTTAGCGTCGTTGCTAAAGTCGTCAGCAGCAACACAGTCGGTACCCAATACCAAGTTTACGCCTTTTGTTTTAGCTTGTTCAATAATATCCAAAGCTAGTTGCAATTTGTCGTCTTCGCAGATAGATTTACCAATTTGTCCACCTTGTGCTTTAGCGAAAGTATAAGTCATACCGCCGCAAAGAATTAGGTTGTCTACTTTGTCCATCAAGTTTTCGATGATACCAATTTTGGTAGAAACTTTAGAACCACCCATAATAGCGGTGAAAGGACGTTTAATATTGCTTAGGATGTTGTCAACAGCTTGTACTTCTTTTTCCATCAAGTAGCCCAACATTTTGTTGTCTGCGTCAAAGTAATCAGCAATAACAGCAGTAGAAGCGTGTTTGCGGTGTGCAGTACCAAATGCGTCGTTAACGTAGCAATCAGCGTAAGAAGCCAATGTTTTAGCAAATTCTTTTTGAGAAGCTTTCATGGCTTTTTTAGCTTCTTCGTAAGCAGGATCTTCTTTGTCGATGCCTACAGGTTTGCCTTCTTCTTCGCCGTAGAAACGTAAGTTTTCTAGCAACAAAGCTTCGCCAGGTTGCAATGCAGCAGCAGCTTCTGCAGCGTTAGCGCAATCAGCAGCAAAGTTTACTTTAACGCCCAATTTTTCAGCTACAGCGTCAACAATTTGGCTCAACGAATATTTAGCATTCACTTTGCCTTTGGGTTTGCCCATGTGCGACATGATAATTACGCTACCACCGTCTGCCAAGATTTTTTTCAAGGTAGGAAGTGCACCACGGATACGGGTATCGTCGGTAATTTTACCATTTTCGTCCAAGGGTACATTAAAGTCTACGCGGACAATTGCCTTTTTGCCGGCAAAATTGAAATTGTCAATAGTTTGCATAATGTTAAATGTTTAGTGTTTATTGTTGAATGTTTTGTGTTTAATGAACAATGGGTTGTGGAACGGCCATTAAAATCACCCAAAAATCTCCTCTGCGAGCAATGCCTACCGATGTCATTTTTCGGTTCAATAGGTTTTTGCAAGATTGTGGGTTGTTTAGCCAGTGGTCCAAAACCATATCAAAATTACCATTTAGGTAAGCAATGTTTTCTAGGCAAGCCTTTGCTTTGTAGTCGTTTGCATTCAATCTATCTTCTGTGGTAGTGCCATCTGTACCTACGTGACTCAAATAGATGTGTTGCGATTTACCTTTGTTGGCAGCCGATAGTTGTGCAGCATAGATGCGGGCAATATCTGCTAAATCTTCGTCCCATAGTAGTTTGGAAGCAGGACGCATGGCCTCGTTGCCGCAATTGCAACCTTCGTCGCGCAATTCATTGAGCGTTTTAAGGGCTTTTTCGTAGTCAAATTGCGCCCATGTGCTGATAGAACAAAGCAATAACAAAAGTAATGTATAAATGCGTGTCATGTAAATGCTTATTGAGAGTAGCAAAGATACATATTTTTTTTCATTTATAATAGGTGATGCATAAAAAGAGGGCGACAAAAATAAGTCGCCCTCAAAAAATATGCCAATGATATATTTATTTTTGGTTACCAGCTGTAACTTAAACCTTGGGTAAAGCAGTATGTAAGGTGGGTTGAATAGGCTGGAACTTGTCCGCCGTCCCACAAGAATTCAAAACGAGTAACGGCCGATAGTTTTTTCCAAATGCGAACGTTAAGGCCAATTTTGGCAGTAATAAGTGGAAGCGCCCTTGGATTCATACAACCTTCAAAGTCGTATTTTTGATGTCTTGCCGCTTCGTCGGTCATAATTACCTCTTCTGGAATTAGTTGGTTGTCTAATCTGTATTTGTCTATTTTGGTCAATAGGGCATCCATGCTAGGATCTTCTTTAAATTGAGGCCATAATGGTTGGGCTATCATAGCATGTATATTAAGGGCAACGCGGTCCCATTCGCCACCAAAGTGTACAGAAGCCATTAAACGGGTATCCCATTGCATTCTGTAACCAGCAGCATCGGCACCAACGTACTCTTTTACTTTTTGTACATCTTCGTCGTTGCCCAAAATGGTGGGTAGGTAGTTGTTGTAAAGGTCTAAGTTGGTGGGTTGTTTAATAACGCGCCAATATTGCATACCCGCCATTAAACCTACGCTGGGTTCAACAAACATGTTGGGGTGCTCGCGCAAGGGTTGCCATGTAACGCTGGCGCCTAGCATGGCGCGGTCGTGCAAGTCGCGGCAATAATCGTATTGGTACGTAGCAAAAACAGAAAAGAATTGCTTGGTTTTTTCGCGTTTGTCTTTTTCTATGTTAAACTGAAAAAAATCACCACCCAAATAGAAGAAACCTTTGTTACCATTGTCGTAAATATCGGTAGTATTGTATGCCACGTTACCGGCAAAACGCAATTTGTGTTTGGTAAAGGCGTAAATTAATTCGACGTTGGCGTCTAGTTCTACTTTAAAGTTGTCGGTTTGCTCTACTTTTAAAAGCGCTTCGGCTGTACCATGTAGTTTGTTTACTTTTACCGAGTCCAATAGGGTTTTGGTAGCAAGGTAACTTTGTGCAGTAGCGGTGCTACCCATCAACAGCATCAGTCCAACAAGTGTGGATACGACTTTTTTCTTCACGATGTTTAAAATTTGATAAAAAAAATGATATATTTGCAAAATTAACAGAGCCAATTGGTTGCCATTTTTTTTGCGCGACGAAAGTACTAAAAATGCTCTGTTACAACAAACTATCCTTCTTTTTTTTGGTTTTTTTGACTAAAAAAAAGAAATCGTAAGAATAACCTTAACCTAACTGTAATATGAAAAAAACACTACTTTTTTCACTTTTCTTGCTCTGCTTTGCATTTGGAACGTTTGCACCAGCAAAGGCGGCCGATCCAGAAAAGCGAATCATTCTTCAAGCCTTTTGGTGGGACTATTGGAATAGCAATTTCCCTGATTCTTACGCTAACTATTTAACCGAATTAGCGCCTCGTTTGCGCGATGCAGGTATCAATGCCGTTTGGGTTCCACCTTTTGTGAAAAATACAGGTACTAACTCGGTAGGTTATTCTCCTTTCGATTTTTACGATTTGGGCGATAAATACCAAAAGGGTAGTGTTACCACCCGTTTTGGTACCAAAGACGATGTACTTCGTATGATTGCCGTTATGCACGCCAATGGTATTGAGGTAATTGCCGATGCCGTACTTAACCACGTAGTAGGTGCTGGTGGCGAAGATGGTGGTGCTGGAGGCGAAGATCCAAACGCATGGGACGATAAATGGAAAAATTTCCGTTACGTTTGTTACGAAACCCCTTATAAAGACGGTAAGCAAGCCGATTATTGGAACCGCAAGGGACGTTGGCCCAAAAACTGGCAAAACTTCCATGCCAACAAGGCTCACCAACAAAATAGCGACGATTGGACAGCTGGACACTGGGGTCCAGACGTATGTTATTACGAAGGTGCTTACGGTCAAAGTTCTAATGTAAACGGTTACAACCCTGTGCAAAGTGCCAACTACATGCGCAACGAAGCCCGCAATTGGATCATGTGGTTTAAGAAACAAACGGCCGTAGACGGTTTCCGTTGGGATGCGGTTAAACACTTTCCAGATTGGGCGCAACAAGACTTTTTGTACAATGTAAAATATGGTATGTCAGACTGGTGTAACGGAGGACAAGCCATGTTTAGTGTAGGTGAGTACATTGGTAGTAAAAATGAAATTGACAACTATTGTATGGCGGTGCAAAGTGCCAATGGTGGTAATGAATTTGCC
>JAGCMZ010000009.1 GCA_017646225.1 Paludibacteraceae bacterium
GCATCTTTGTTTGGAATATTTTTTTGCAAGCGGATGGTACGAATACCCGATACCACTTCTTTGGTCTTTTCAAATTTAGCCAACAACTCAGCATCTACAGCTGCCAAAGCAGGCATTTGAGCCACCATAATGCTTTCGCCTTCTTTGCGTTCGGTCAATGCTTGCCATAATTCTTCGGTAATGAAAGGCATAAATGGATGCAACAAACGAAGCAAAGCATCAAAGTACGATACAGTTGCCTCGTAGGTAACAGCATCAATGGCTTTCATGTATTCTGGTTTCACCATTTCCAAGTACCAAGCCGAGAATTCGTCCCAGAACAATTTGTAAACCGCCATCAACGCTTCCGACAAACGGTATTTGGTAAACAAGTCGTCAATTTCAGCAACCGTTTCAGCCAATTTCGATTCAAACCATGCTACTGCCAAACGAGCCGATTCGGGTTGCTCAACGGTAGCATCTACTTGCCATCCTTTTACAAGACGGAAAGCATTCCAAATTTTATTGTTGAAGTTACGACCTTGTTCGCATAGCGATTCGTCAAACAAAATATCGTTACCAGCAGGCGCTGCCAACATCATACCCATACGTACACCGTCAGCACCAAATTTTTCAATCAACTCCAATGGATCGGGCGAGTTACCCAACGATTTACTCATTTTTCTGCCCAATTTATCGCGCACGATACCGGTAAAATATACATTTTTAAATGGCATTTTTCCTTCGTACTCGTAACCCGCCATAATCATACGAGCTACCCAGAAGAAAATAATATCCGGACCCGTTACCAAATCTACTGTTGGGTAATAGTAGCTAATTTCTTCGTTACCAGGATTGTTAATACCATCGAACAACGAAATAGGCCACAACCAAGACGAGAACCAAGTATCCAAGCAATCGCTATCTTGACGCAAATCGGCCAATGTAAGTGCTGCATTTCCCGTTTTTTCGATGGCTTTTTCCAATGCCAACTCGGGTGTTTCGGCCACTACAAAGCCACCTTGTGGCAAGAAGTAAGCAGGAATACGATGCCCCCACCAAAGCTGACGGCTAATGCACCAGTCTTTGATGTTTTCCATCCAGTGACGATAGGTATTTTTGTATTTCGCAGGATAGAATTTAATATCGTCTTTCATCACAGGTTCCAAGGCAATTTGAGCCAAATGTTCCATTTTCAAGAACCATTGCATCGATAATTTAGGTTCAATGGGCACTTTGGTACGTTCCGAACAACCTACTTTATTGGTATAAGCCTCTACTTTTTCTAACAAGCCAGCCTCGGCCAAATCAATTTCAATTTGCTTACGCACATCAAAACGATCCATACCCACGTACAAACCAGCAGCCTCGCTAATCGTACCATTATCGTTAAAAATATCGATGGTTTCTAAGCCGTATTTTTCGCCCAACATATAGTCGTTTACGTCGTGCGCTGGAGTCACTTTTAAGCAGCCTGTACCAAATTCAATGTCTACATATTCGTCTTCGATAACAGGAATTACCCTATTTACCAAAGGCACGATTACTTTTTTACCTTTTAAGTGTTGATTTTTGGGGTCGTTGGGGTTGATACACATAGCAGTATCGCCCATGATGGTTTCGGGACGAGTGGTTGCAAC
>JAGCMZ010000043.1 GCA_017646225.1 Paludibacteraceae bacterium
GCAATGGCTATGTAAGGTTTAAAAAAGTGCCCAAACGATGCCTGAACCGAAAACTCGTTATAAGCGCCAAATCCATGAAAAAAACCTTTTATACCTACATTAACGTATTTATTGGAATAAACCATGGCGATGTTGTACAGTCCAAGTTGAGGCAGTGTGGCTTTGTTTTGTGCATATACTTGCAGTGACGAGGCAGTATGCAATGCCATAGAAGCGATATCCGTTCCTAAATAGGGCGATGAATACACGTAGTGGCATTTCCCATGGCCATAGAAATGGGATGATGATCGTGTCCATATTGCATGGCAAAGATGGGCGATAAGTAAAAAAAATAAATTATTTTTGTAAGGATGATAAGTGCAAAACGTTTCATAGTATTTTTGGTGCTAAGCTCAATGAGTTTAGTGGCTTGGTCGTTGCCTTATTATAGTGAGCAACTGCAAGGGTACTTGTTGTTTGGAGAAATGTACAAAGGAGAAATTATCCCTTCTGCACAACTCAACGAGGTACCTGTTTTTCCACCCTTAAAATTCAAATCGAAAAAAGCCGAAAAGTTTTATTGGAGAACCGTTCGTGATGTCAAAAAAGTGTATCCGTACGTAAAATTTGTGGGCGAAGAGTACCGCAGAATAGATGCTATGTGCGATACCATATCCGATAAAAAAGAAAAAAAGCGTTACCTAAAAAAGTACGAAAAGGAGCTGTTAAAAAAGTACAAACCCATCATGAAAACCTTTACTCTTTCGCAAGGAAAAATGATGATTAAACTTATCGATAGGGAATGCGAAAAAAGTTCGTATGAATTAATAAAGGAATTTAGGGGTGGTTTTGTGGCCTGGTGGTGGCAAGTATTTGCCAAAATGTTGGGTGCCGACCTAAAAGACGATTACAACATCTCGCAAAAAGAACAAGATAAAATAATAGAACGTGTTATTCTATTGTATGAAGCAGGGGCCTTGTAAAGCCCCTGCCTTTTTTTTACTCTACTTCTAATTGCGTGGTGCTCCATTTACTCCATAAACCCAAGGCATCTTTTGCGCGAACACTTACGCTGTAAGTGCCAGGTGCTTGAAAAATGTGGTAAACCGAATAAATAGGACTTCCTACAATGTAAGTTCCCCCTTTGGCTGCTCTTCCGGCATTGGCATTGGGTACGTACGGATTAAAATCGTCGGTTTCGTAGCCCATTTCGTTAAATACCAATTCGCTCCCATCTTGTGAACCAATCACAAATTCGTAGGCAACCACACTGTCGTTTTCTGGGTCGATGGTACGGCTAGCATCAATGCGGTACTCCCTATTTTCTTTTTGTGTAATGCTGAACGATGGAGTAGGAGGTTGATTAGCACTTACACTTACCTTAATCCATGCACTTCCCTGGGTTTGGTAATAATCTTCCAGGCCTACTTGAATGGTAGCCTTGGTAATGGTATCGGTCAATGTGGTAGTAGGAAGCAAACTTTCAATTAAAATTTTATTGGTGTTGGCCACCTTTCTGGCGTTCAAGGCGTGTAATTTTCCCTCGTGTGTGATAATGCCAAAAAGCAAAGAGTCTTTTACTTGGTAATCGTCGTTGTATTGGTAATACAGCGTGCGTTTTTCACCGTATCGCATGTTTACGTAAAAGGTATCATTTGCCAAATCCATGTGTTCGTTATCCGCCAATAAAATAATGGGTGCGGCATTGTTGTCTTTGAATACATCGCTTCGGTTTTCGCAGGCACATAAAAGCAATAAACAGCCTGTCAGTATGCTAAAAAGTAGTTTTTTCATAAGAATGATTTTTATTGTTTGCAAATTTTGTAGTTTTTACCATCCACTTGTAAAAGGTAAAATCCTTGTTCTAAATGGTGTAATGGTAATTCGTAATTACCACTAACTGTAGTGGGTACTATCAGGGTTTGACCCATTATATTGTACAAAGCAATGGAGTAGGTTGGTTTGTTGGTATGAATGAAAAGCGTATATCCATTTTGTGCATTCAATAGGGTAGGACTCACTTCTTGTATCCACAAATGGCCCAACTGGTAGCTGTCTTCGGTTTCAAAGTACGACTGCATGTTTCTGCCTTCTGCACCTTCTACAAAAATATTTTCGGCCAATACTGTTTCGTTGCACCCATTTTTAGAGGTAGTAGTTAGCTTAATTTTGTGTTGTCCCAAGTTGTACAAATAGCAGGCAGGATGAACCAAATTAGAGGTAGTTCCTTCTACGGTTCGCCCATCGCCCATGTAGTTTTCTTGTAGTTGCAATACCCATTGGTTCAGGTGTTCTTCTGCATTGACCGTTTGGTTAATAAGTTGAATTTTACTACCAGGTGGTACCACTAGTTTGGTTTTCAAATCGTATTCGTAATTGTTGTACACAATAGAAAATCCGGTATTAAAGGCATCGATGCTGATAGGAATCGTAACGGTATTGCTGCGTACACCTGTTTTTGTGTCGTAACGGTACACACTAAGGGTAAAATCGGTTGTTGCCTTGTTAATGATGCATTTGTTATCGGTGTTGCTGTATTGGGTACTGATGGTAGAGAGTACCAACGATGGGTCGGATGCACTCCAAATGTATCGGGTATTTTTATTGATGAGTTCGTCGGGTTCGTTCACCACAACGCTTACTTTTTCGTTGGGGCATTCGGCATTGAAAACCTGTATATTTTCTTCGCTCAGTAGTGCCGAACTCAACATCCACAAACTATTCGATACCGATACAATTTGGCTGGCCTCGTCGTTGTTTTTGCGCGAGAACACAAAACGAGCAATTTCCCAATTTTCTTGCAAGTCTTTTAGGGTTTCGTCGGGCAACGAAACATATTTAGTGCTCGAGTTTATTTTTTTGGTACCACTATCGGTTACTTGCGCATAGTACCTAGAGTTGATAACAATGGGTTCCCATTCATCGTTGCTAGATTTGCGCATCCATTGGTAGGTAAAACTGATTCCTTCTGCCTGATTTACTTCGCCATAACCACCCAATACGGGATACGATCCAACAATATAAGGGTTACTATCGCCCGATGGAACAAAAACCGTATCCGATGCCGTATGCTTAAATTCAATGCGATTGCCAGTAATGGCTGGTACGTATTTTAGTTCAATTTTAATGCTATCCGATACACATCCAAAGGCATTTGTTTTGCGGATGTAAAACGACGGATTGGGTCTTTCGTTGTGGTAGGTAAGTTGGGTAGTTCCTTCTATGTTCTGCATAAAAGGCAACCATTGGTTTTGCTGAATAGAGTCTTGCACCACCCATTGTTCTTGTTGCTGATTGTGCCAATCTTGTCGGAGCGCGCCGTATTCTTTGATTTGCTTGTGGGTAGCATCGTCCAGGCTAAATCCGGTATCGCCTTCAAAATCCCACCCTTCTTGTAAAATAATCTGGTAGCACTCGTTTCTACTCAATGCATTCCAATCGTACTGCAGTAAACGCGGTTGTTTTTTAGCCACTACGGCTCTGTATTCGTACGCATCGCCTACTTGATTGTTTTGAATGGTAATGCTGGCCGCTGAATTTTCTAGGCACCACAATTGCAAGTACCCATTGATGCTATCTGCTTTGGCAATGGCTGCATTCGATTTGATTTGCTGCATCCAAATATTGTCTTTGGGCAATCGATGAATGGTAAAACTTTTACTCAAACTATCGTTGCACAAGGCAATGACGCATTGGTAGGTAACACTGTCTTGCGGTAAGGCAGGAATGTAGTAATGGTTTTGTGCTGCCACCAATTTTTTACTCCCATCGGCTTGGAGTTGGTAAACGCGGTAGTGGGCATTGTTGCGTAGTAGTGTCGCTTCGTTGTTCGATAAATTATTGCTACCAACAATGTCAAAACGAATGTTTCTTTCCGTTAGTGGTTCGTTGTTGCACAAGTAGGTGTTTTCGGGCCAATTGTAATGGGTAAATCCAAAATTCTGTGCCAAAGGTTTGCTCAAGGCTCGGTACGTATAATAATCGTGCGATACCACGCTGATGTAGTAGTAGGTTTTTCCGTTGATTTCGATGGGGTAATTGTACAGGTCGCTTTCTTCTGTCGATGCAAATGCTTTTAGCACGCACAATTGACGAAAATAAAGGGGTTTTCCATTGCTCAATATAGACGATTTGAGTAATATATCCTTGCTATCTACTGCTATTTGACTGTTGACATCAAAATTATTAACGCGGTTAATGTCGTTATCGGCAATGTTTTTCCACGTAACTGCATTGGTTGATACTTGCCAAATGTAGTGGGGGCTGTAAACAGTAGGCGATGTGTTGTCGCATACAATCGATTTTCCTACCAAATGAATGATGTTTGCCGTATCGTTGGTAGCACAAATGCGTACTTCTGCTTGTTCGTCAGCACTTAAATTAGGAAAGGTAACTTGGGGAATCAACTTAAACATCAAACAATTTTCGCCCAAATACAAAAAGGGATAGTTTTCTTTTTGACTTGCATACGTGCTGATAACTTCCGATGCTGGTCCATAAGAAGTACATCACATAGCGTTAGTAATGTCGTGTACTATGGTGTTGGAGTAATGCATTTTGTTCCACACTTTAAAAACCAAATGGTCATCTAGGTTACTAGATGGCAGTTTGGCTTGCCACAAATCGCGTACGTGGTAAGTTCTACTAAACCATCTACCACCCATCTTTTCAAAATCACTGAGTTTGCTAATGGCATTTTCGTTAAAAAGTGTGCCTTGTTGGTTAATGGTTTGCAACAGAATGGGTCGCATGCGAATAATGCCATACGCCCCATCTACATACAATTGAGAAACTCCATGAATGTATTCCTTGTTGTTGTATTTTTTCTCGATGAACTGAAAAACCGTAGGGTTGGTGGTTTTTACAAAATCAAGGTAGCGTAGGTTGTTGGAAGAGGGCGAAATTTTGCCATTGGCACAATCGGTTAACTCTTGATTCACCACAGAGACACTCGGAATCTGATAACTTTCTCCCACACCGCAAATAAAAGTGCTGTAACCATCGTATTTTTTGTTGTTGATGATGGTATCAACAGGAGTATTGTCGGTAGACAGGCTGATGTTGAAAACAGCGTCGGGGTGGTTGTATACCAATCGGTAACCTTCATCGTTTAGGGGGTTGGCTGTAGAGTTGCCATGTATCACCGATTTATGGCTATTTACGTATTCCATTTTTGTTTTACCACCCGATCGGTTTTTGTCGGAAGAGGTAGTCTGCACAATGGGCGTATCACCGTTGATGTATTTTAAAGCACTTTCGTATTTGCAAAAAATATTATCGGCGCCATTTTCGTAGTGTTTGCCTACGGTAGGGGTGTTGGTAGGGGCCACATCGTTGGGCCTAACCGATAACTCTATTTTAAAATCGTAGGTTCCTTCTTTTAATCCGCTGGGAAGCTGCCAAGTAATGTTGTATTCAAACGGTTTTTTGTCAATAACACTAATGTTCCGTTCGTAATCAATCATAGGCGCTTCGTGTTGGGCGATATCTTCGTCAATGTAGAAATGCGTTCCCTCTGTCGCCAAAGTATAGGTGTTTTTTGTTGCTTCTTTGTAGTACAGTTTGTAGTTGATGTCGAATTTGCCAAACGACCACACGTACCAACAATTTAGCACTTTTACCTGCATGTTGTACCAAGTAAGGTTTCCGCCATACGTAAAAATCAGTTTTTTTTCGCTTTTTGTGGTGACAATTTCTTGATCGCAATTTAGGTAAACTTCCGATGGGGTTCCACTTTTTTGGAAGTATTTAAGAAGGTAACCATCTTCTTCGATTAAATAATCGGTAGCAAAGCATTGCCCCATGCCTAAAAGCAGCATGAGCCATAACGTAATTGTTTTTTTCATAAGAATAAATTAAGAGATTAAAAATGATTATTGAATGTTATACCGCAAACCTGCTGTAAACAACGGACAAAAGTAATGGGTATTTTGGGTGTTTAAAAAGCTGTATTTCCAACCTTGCTGCGCCGCCAAGGTAAACGAGAGTTGCGGCAGGGCATAAAATTCAAGGTTAAATCCCAAAGCTACTCCCAGGCTGGCTCCATCGCTGCTTTTCTGCATATCTAGGTTGTCCCATCGGTCGTACCCAACTATGGCATTGGCAGTGCCGTGCAAATACAACCATCTGGTAGGTTGCCACAAGGCAGCCTCTATGCCAGGCATAAAATTGATACACCAAAATCCAGATTTATCAAAAAATCCTTTTTCATAGTCGATGTTTCCCATTATCGACCATCGCCTGTGAAAATAATAATGGTAAGAAAGACCAACATCAAAAGTATCGCCCCAGCCTGTGCCAGTTCGAAATCCTACAGTGTGAGTACCTTTAATGTGAAGTAAGTTAAGCGGAGATACCGCCCAAAGCGGTGCTATGCACAATGCAAATAGCACGCATGAAGTAAAAATTTTTTTCCTCATAACAGAACTAAGATTGGGTTAATGTTCCGCAAAAGTACAGAGTTTTTCTTAAAATGCAAATTTTTTGCGTAATTTTGCCCTGCATTTGGCAATTAAGTTTACCTACCATGAAATCGATTATCTTACTAATAGCCTTTATAATGTTGGGTGTAATTACGCTTTTGTTGAACAAGTACGCACGCCCTAAAGTACAAGACCCTGCCAACTCGGATCCTCAAAAAAAGGCTTCTGAGACAGGAGTGTCTGGCAGTTCGACAAGCTCAGTGACCGAAAATGTGACCGAAGAAGACGAAGCTTACGAACGTCCCGATGGTTGTTGTGGCGCACACGAGGTATGTGAAAACGAAAGTCTATTAGCATCGAATACCAAAATTATTTATTTTGCCGATGAGGAGTTAGATGATTTCAAAGATCGCGACCCCGAAACCTATACCGACCAAGAAATAGAACAATTTGAAGAAGTGTTCTTTACCTTGCGCGAAAACGAATTGGTAGAGTGGTTAAAAAGTTTGCAATTGCGCCACGTTCCCTTGCCACCCTCTATCAAAGAGCAAGCCTTGATGATTATTTCGGAACGTCGCAAAGAACCCGCCATCGACTAATATGCATACCATGGAAACTTTTGTAGCAAAAACCTTGCAAGGCCTAGAAGAAGTATTGGCCGAAGAACTAAAACAAATAGGTGCCCAAAACATTACCACAGGCCGTCGTGCTGTTACCTTTCAGGGAAGTTTAGAAACCCTGTACAAAGCCAATGTGCACTTGCGTACTGCTTTGCGCATTTTGCGTCCCATCGCTACCTTTACGGCACGCAATACCGACGAGTTGTACGCACAGGCCAAGGCCATCGATTGGGAAAAATACATGGATGTTAGCCAAAGTTTCTTGATTGAAACCACCCTTTATTCGCCCATCATTACCAACTCGCGCTATGCTACCTATAAAGTAAAAGATGCCATAGCCGATTTCTTCAATGAAAAATACGGTAAACGCCCTTCTATCAGCGTTACCAAGCCCGATATTTACCTAAATTTGCACATTTCCGATACCACTTGTACCTTGTCGCTCGATAGTTCGGGCGAACCCTTGTTTAAACGCGGTTACCGTGTGGCACAAACCGAGGCGCCCATTAACGAAGTGTTGGCCGCTGGTATGTTGTTGTTGGCAGGTTGGAAGGGTCAATGCGATTTTATGGATCCCATGTGCGGTTCGGGTACCATTGCCATTGAGGCAGCCTTGATTGCGCTAAACATACCTCCTGGTATTTTCCGCTCGTCGTTTGCTTTTGAAAATTGGAAAGACTTTGATGCCGATTTGTTCGATGCCATTTACAACGATGACAGCCACGAACGTGCGTTCAAACACACCATTTTTGCTTCTGATATTGCTCGCAAGGCCATTGCTATTGCAGAAAGCAACATCAAAAATGCAGGGTTAAGCAAGTACATTCAGCTTTCTACCTGTTCGTTTGCCGATGTGCCCGAACCCAACAAACCCTTGTTTATGGTAACCAACCCTCCCTACGGCGAGCGTCTTAATAGGGGCGAAGTAGAATCGCTATACAGCATGATGGGTGCTACTTTAAAACACAAATTCTCGGGCTCTACCGCTTGGATCATTAGCTCCAGTCGCGAAGGTTTCGATAAAATTGGTTTGAAACCCGATGCCAAAATCCACCTTATTAACGGTAGCCTTCCTTGCGAGTACCGCAAGTACACCCTTTTCGCTGGCAAGCACAAACAATTCAAAAGCCAAACTTCAAATCCCAAATCGCAGGTAGCTGCTAAGAAACCAGTGAGAGGTGAACGTAGAAAATTTTAACATTTCGAAATGTTAAATCGAAATGTTAAAATGAAATGTTAAATGTTGGTAAGAAAAGTACCAACTCAAATGTTAAACTACTACATTTGTTTTCGTTAATGAATCAATATGCGAAAACAAACCATCATATTGTTGGCTATTGCCATGGTCATTACCTTTTTAGGGTTGGTCTTGGTTCAATTTAACTACTTTAACGCGCTTATCGAAATGCGTAGAGCTCATTTCGATAAAGGGGTCAAGCAAAGTCTTTACCAAACGTGCCGTATCTTAGAAGAAGAGGAAACCATTAATTACTTAAATGCGGCTCTTCAGTCCGAAGGCAAAAACATGCAAGAAGAATTGGTAAGAGCAGGAATCCTACCCATGCCTGCTTCGATTAGTTCGTTTCATCCAGCATCGTTTAATAGCAACATTGCCCAAGATTTACACCAACGACTCAAACAAAACTACATTCGTCAAAAAGTAATGATGACCGATGTGGCCATGCGTTGGTTAAAAGAAGCTCCCGAACAACCCATCGAAGAACGTGTTAATACCAAGCACGTAGAAGAGTTGTTAAGCAGGGAGTTGAGCAATATGGGCATAGAAACCCCATTTTTTATAGCGTTGGTCAATTACCACGGAGAACATGTTTACGAGAGTGCGCAGTTTGACACCACGCATTTATCGCATGATTATTACTCGCAAATTTTATTCCCCAACGATTACAATCCAAAAATGAATTTGGTGCGCGTTTATTTTCCCGAACGCGACAGCTATATTTTTCATTCGATGTTTCAGTCGGCGTTGACTTCTATCATCATGAGTGTGGTATTATTCTTTACCTTTGTTTTTACCATTTACCTTATGATTCGTCAACATAGAGTAGCCGAAATAAAAACCGACTTTATGAACAACATGACCCACGAATTCAAAACCCCTATTTCGAGTATCTCGTTGGCGTCGCAAATGTTGAACGACGAAAACATTACCAAGTCGCCCGAATTGATGAAACGCATATCGCGTACCATTGGCGACGAAACCAAGCGCCTTAGTTTCCAAGTAGAAAAAGTGTTGCAAATTTCGCTGCTTGAGAACGAAAAGGCCATTATGAAATTTAAAGTAGCTGATATCAATACCATTATAGGTGATGTTGTAGATAACTTTAAAATTAAAGTAAAAAGCAAAGGCGGCAACATTACAGCCGATTTAAAGGCAACCGAATGTTTGGCAACGGTAGACGAGTTGCACTTTACCAACGTTATCTTTAACCTATTGGATAATGCGGTTAAATACGCAAAACAAGACGAACCATTGCATTTAGTTGTTAGAACAGGCAATAATGACGACTTATCTCAGTTAATAATAAAGGTAGAGGACAATGGTATTGGTATTACCAAAGAACACCTGAAAAAGATTTTTGAAAAATTTCATCGCGTACCCACTGGCAATGTGCACAACGTGAAAGGTTTTGGTTTGGGTTTGGCATACGTCAAAAAGATGGTAGAAAAACACAACGGAAACATCAAAGCAGAGAGCGAATTGGGAGTAGGTACCGTATTTACAATTATAATTCCAACCTTAAAAAAATAAGTTATGAGCGACGAAAAAGTAAAAATCCTTTTATGTGAGGATGACGAAAATTTAGGTATGTTGCTTCGTGAATACCTACAAGTTAAAGGGTATGATACCGACTTGATGTCGGACGGTGAAGCTGGTCTTAAAGCCTTTATGAAAAATACCTACGATGTATGCGTATTTGACGTAATGATGCCTAAAAAAGACGGTTTTGCACTAGCGCAAGAAATTAGAGCCATCAATACAGAGGTACCTATTTTGTTCTTAACCGCTAAAACCCTAAAAGAAGATATCATTGAAGGTTTCAAAATAGGCGGTGACGACTACATCACCAAACCTTTCAGCATGGAAGAATTGTTGTTCCGTATCGAAGCAATTTTGCGTCGTGTAAAAAGCCGTAAAATGAAAGAAAAAGTAATTTATCGTTTGGGTAAATTTATTTTTGATTCGCAAAAACAACAACTTTCTATTGGCGATAAATCGACCAAATTGACCACTAAAGAATCGGAATTGTTGTCGCTATTGTGCGCTAATGCCAACGATATTTTGGAACGTAACTATACCTTAAAAACCATTTGGATTGACGATAACTATTTTAACGCACGTAGCATGGACGTTTACATTACCAAGTTGCGTAAGTTGTTGAAAGACGATTATCCAGCTGTGCAAATTATCAATATTCACGGCAAAGGTTACAAATTGATTGTACCTGAACATTCCAATGATTAAGCGCATAGCCATAGGGTTATGCCTATCGGTCGCATTGATGTCGTGTAGCATCAATGCGCGCATCGCCAAAGCAGATAAAAAGTTTGAGTTGGGTGAGTACCATAGGGCGGGAGAGATGTATCGTGGCATTTATCCTAGCATCAATGCGCGCAAAAATAAAAAACAAAAAGCCGAAGTTGCCTTTAAAATGGGCAACTCGTATCGGCTTATAGAAAGCAATAAGCGAGCCGAAGGGGCATTGAAAAATGCCATTCGGTATGCTTATAAAGACAGCATAGTTTACTACTACTATGCTGAGGTTTTACGTGGCAACGGCAAGTACGAGTTGGCCCGTAAAAATTACGAACTTTACCTACAATCTTATCCTAAAAGCGAAGTTGCCTTGCGCGGTTTAATTTCTTGCGACTCGATGTTAGCCAAAAGCAAGAAACTGTCGCGTTATGTTGTGGAGCAACCCAAGGTGTTGAAGTCGAAATACGCCGATTTTTGTCCCGTTTTTGCGAATGACGATTACGATTTGTTGTATTTTAACTCTACCAGAGGGGGCAAAAAAGTAAAAACAAGCAACATTACTGGTCAGCGCAACAACGATATTTTCTTTTCGCGCATCAATGTGAAAGGCGAGTGGGAAGACCCCGAATTGCTAGAAGACGAGGGTATTAATTCTGCCTTTGACGAGGGGGCTTGTGCCTTATCGTCCGATGGCGAAACCTTGTATTTTACCGTGAGCAAGCAAGTGAAAGGCGAAACCTTGGGTACGGCTATCTATACCTCGCAACGCAGCGGAGGTGCATGGAGCGAACCTGTCCCCGTGGACAGCGACAACACCTGCGACGGCTTCGCTGTACTCTCCACCGGCGACGACGGCACGCTCTGGCTGGTCTATCAGAACACGAGCGTTGCGTTCGCTGACGACTCCGAAGCCGATCTGAACGACTATGCCGCCGCTTCCACTGTCGTGGCAGCCAGATTCGACAGCCAGACCGGCCGCTTCGTTGACCAC